>CAZYWA010000005.1:0-44425 GCA_964650975.1 uncultured bacterium | reverse complement strand
AGGGACCGCAGCCCTCCACGACCAGGGACAGACGCTCGAGAGGTTTCCCGCCACGTATGCAGCGGATCCAAGCGACTGAATTTCTTTTGTCCACACCTTCTGAGATATCGGCCAGAAGGTCCCTTCACGCAACGATTCGAGGCGTCTCGCCGGGCGAGGAATGCTCGTTCCGAGCGCGAGCTCAAAGCCCCCATCGGCGCACGCGCCGATGGGGGCCCGGGGAGAAGACTTCCAGAGGACGTAGCGCTGGTCAGGGTATCGCGCACTCGGCCGGGTTCGAACCGATCTGGGGCGTGCTGGAAAACCGGTCGACGTTGTACGTGAACTGGTCACTCGTGCCGACCGCGGGGCCATCGAAGTGGCTCACGTCCATCGTCACCGTCCCGGCCGTCGTTCCCGTGTGGCTGCTCGTCAACGCCCACACGCCCTGATCCACGGTTTGGTCGATCGGTGCGTAGCTCCCGCCGCCTTCGCTGCTGCCGTCCGGCAAAACGGTGTGGAGGCCGAAACCGACCGTGTCCAACGGACCGATGAGATCCGCGGTCGCGAGCTTGAAGAGCAGATCGGCGTGGCTCGCGAAGCTCTGGTTCCCGAGCGGGGTCACCGTGCAGTCGTCGACCTTGATCGCGGCGTAGCAAACGGCATTGTCGATGTTGTCCCAGCACTTGTAGTGGTCGTAGTTGATCTTTCCGACTTGGGGCATCGTCACATTCTGGGTGCCATCCGAGAACGTCACCGTCGCGGTCACCTGATCGGCGATCATGTCGTTGTCGAGATCGACGGACTGACCCGTCACGGTCGCCGTATCGGTGGAGTCGTGCTCGTTGGTGGCCGTGGTACTGAAGGATCCGTCAGCACCGTAGACGCTGTCGGCAAGCAGGTACGCGGCCTGCGGCAGGGGCTCATCCGACGCGTATCGCGAAAGGACGCCGCCGAACTGCTGCGTTGGTAGGCAGTCTGGAGGCGTCTTGCAGCCGCTGTCCGCGAGGTAGAGGCCGATATCCCCCGCGGGTGACTCACTCAGAAAGTATCCATTGTGGTCGGTGCTCGGGCAGCCCGCGAGCACCGCGACACCGATCACGATCGCTCCAATGTGATACCGCTTCGGCTCTGGCGACTTCATGATTACCCCCTCGCGTATTGTGACGTAGAGGCGACTGCAGCCTCGATGAGGCTGAAGCCAATGATCCGACCAGGACTCGAGCGCTGTCAACCACGATCCATGAATTTCGTGCACCAAATTCGTATCGACCGCCGAGACCCTGTCGCTCACCGAACCATCGAGGCGCGAAACAATAGTTGCAGGGTGTAAACAAAAGTTGCTTCCTTTGCTCGTTCCGGACTGGCGGAAGCACCCAGCGTCCTGATTGCGCTCGCAGGCCGGGAAAGATGCAGCAATGCGAGCGGGAATTTCGGAACGACTTGAATCAGCCGGCGATCGCCGGGAATGGGGCAGCCGAACGCGTGCGATGTGTGATCCCCGCCGTAATCCACGGATCCAGATCGTGCGCCCACCTTCCACTGATGGTATTCGCTTGACTAGAAACTCGCCCCAGGTGAAGAATCCGAACATCGTCGACGAAATAAGCGGATTGGCGTTGTGATGCTGCCGTTCTTGTCCCATCATCGGTGCTCGATGCACCGCACTGACAGGAGCCTTCCCATGCAAAAAACCCGATCCGCTTTCACGATGGCCGGCACGCTGCTCTGGGCGCTCGTCGCCGCGTGCACGACACCGTACGACTTCGCCCATCAGTACGTCGACGCGAGCGGCAACCCCGAGGTCGGATTCGCCGGCGCAACCCAAACTCTCGCGACGTTCACTCCCGGCCAGGTCCTGCCGGATACGACGAACGTCGTGGCGATGCTCTGGCCATCGGCCACGACGTTCACCGGCGCGGTCAACGGTGGCGGCGGCGCGACCCCCTTAACGTTGACCGGGACCGTGATCGACAGCGACAGCGACATGGTCGCCGACCAGCTCGACGTGACGTTCGGCTACGACGACGGTTCCACCCAAAGCAAGTCCTTGGTCCGCACCGACGCGTTCCTCGACTACCGCTGCTTCGGCGGCTCGGCCGGGCACTGCGCCCCGGGGCTCGGCGAGGCCACGTGCACGTTCACTCCAGTGAGCGGCGATGTCTACGACGTCTCCGTCAGCATCCCGTTCGCAGATTACGAGGGCGATCTCAATCCCAACCCGAACCACGACCACGCCTTCGAGTTCTGCTCCATCGAACAAACCGGGATGAGCTGCACGCCCTTCGCAATCCCCGAAACGCTCTCCAACGGCTGGGACCTCGCGGCTTCCGGCTCGACCAGCGGCACGCTCACGCTCACGGTGCCCGCATTCGACCTCACTCCCGGCAGCGTCGAGATCATCGACCATCTCGAGTTTGACGCGGTCGACAGCGCCGGCAACCAATCCGAGCGCGTGCGGTGTGTGACCCCGGTCGGCTGACGCTCGGGTGGACGTTCCGCTCCCCGAGGGCAGCTCGATCGACGAGACAATCGAACCGGCGCCGGGCACCACGATCGAGCAGATCTTCGGCGACTGCTCGAGTGAGCCCTGCAACTTCCTCATGGACCAGGATCACACGTCCACGGTCCTCCTCTGCGGAAGCTGACGGCGGCGAGTCCGATCGGATCTCGGGTGAGCGCAGCTCGGCGTAGCTCAGCGCTCACACGGGGCTCGGCGGGACCTCCGCCGGAGGCGGTCAGATGTCGATCACGACGTCGCCGTACGGCCGCGAGCAGCAGGTGAGGACGTTGCCCTCGGCCGGCGGGTCGAGCGGCTCGGGGTCGTAGGCGACGCTTCCGGAGACGAGCCCGCTCTCGCACGAGTGACAGACGCCCGTCCGGCAGGACCAGCGCACCGGCACGTCGCAGGCTTCCGCCAGCTCGAGCAGACTCCGATGCTTCGAGGGCGACCAGTGCGCCGCGATGCCGCTGCGCGCGAAGGAGATGAGGGGACCACTTCCAGGGTCATCGCTCGGCACGTGGGGTGCGCGCCGCGCACCGCCGACGACTCCCGGTGTCATCGCCTCGAGCCCAGCGAAGATCTCCGTATGGATCCGGTCCGAGGGAACGCCCCGCGCCGCAAGGCCGGCGGTCAGGTCGGACATGAAGCGCGCGGGACCGCAGAGATAGAAATCGCCGTCGAGCGGCACCGCGAGCGCTTCGAGCGCGGCGACGTCGAGATGTCCTGCCGCGTCGTAGTCCTGCCCGAGCTTGTCGGCGGCGGCGGGCCTGCTGTAGCAGACGTAGCTCCGGCCGCGTGCGAGCGCCGCGACGAGTTGCCGTACGTCGAGCGCGAACGCATGGCTCTCGCGGTTTCTCGCACCATGGAGCCACCAGACCTCGCGACGGGAAGCCGAAGCCGCCAGCGCCTCGAGCATGGCCCGCACGGGCGTGGCACCGATCCCCGCGCTGAGCAGCACCACCGGGCCTTCGCCCGCGCGCAGCACGAAATCCCCGCGCGGCGCGCTGGCGTCGAGGACGTCACCCACGCGCACGCGGCTCTCGAGAAACGTCCCGGCTCGCCCTCGGAGCTCGACCTTCACGCTCACCCGATAGTGCTCGGCGGAGGGCGGACCCGACAGCGAGTAACTCCGGTAAAGCGGCGACCCACTCGGGTCGGGGCGCAGCAACAAGACGATGAACTGGCCGGGCAGCGGTGTCGCGAGCGGGTGGTCGTCCGCGGCCTCGAGCCAGAACGAGAGCACGTCGACGCTCTCGCGCTCGATCCGTGAAACCCGGAGCGGGAAGAACCCCGGCCTCGTTGCGGTGAGAGCGGCGGTGGAGAGCCCGGGATTGCCCTTCGGGCCGGCCTCGCCCCCGCCGCCTCGCAACAGTGCCTCGAACGACCCGCGCCAGCCCGCCGGCAACGCGGGAATGCGGAGCGCGCGCTCGAGCTCGCTGCGTGGATGGCCCGGCAAGTACAAGAGCGCGTTGACCCGCTCGATCGTCATGCGCTCGGGCCCTTCGGCCACCTTCACGATCGCATCGCCGGCGCCGACCTCGCCTTCCTGCAGCACGCGCAGGTAAAACCCCGGCCTGCCGCTCGAGGTCAAGAACGCCGCCATGCGCGGCTCGTTCATGCGGATACCGACGCGGTAGCAAGTCACGCGCGGCTGGGTCACCTCGAAGAGTGCCGTGCCGATCTGGTAGCGATCGCCGACGCACACCTCGTCGTCGGGCATTCCCTCGACCGTGAAGTTTTCGCTGAACTGTCCGTAGCTGAAGTCACTTCTCCCCAGCCGCTTCTCCCAGTAGCGATACGACTCGATCGTATAGGCGAACACCGCGCGGTTCTCGCCGCCGTGGCCGCCCAGATCGCCCTGCCCGTCGCCGTGGACGTTGAGCCGCCGCACCATGCGCCGTCCGTGGACGGGGTCCTTCCAGATGCTCGTGTGCACGGTCTTGCCGTTCCACGGAATGTCGCGTGGAAGGCCCACGTTCACCGATAGCAGGCGCGCCACGACATGCTCCTTCGCCCTCGCGCAACGTAGTCCCCGGGGCGTGGGGCCGCAACGACGTCGCGAAGGGCACGAGCGCAACCGTGGTGTTGCTCGACCTTCCTGCGGCGATCGATGCGGGCTTCAACGAGCTCCGGGAAGACCTCAACCACGACCGGCCCCACGAGGCCCTCGGCCAGGAACGCCGGCCTCGCACTACCGGCCGTCACCGCGTGAGCTCCCGAAGAAGCTTTCGCCGATCGAATACCCGGCGCACTACGAGAAGCGCCGAGTCAGCTACGCCGGCGCCCTTCGATTCCTCTCGGTGCAGTTCCAGGTCACGCACACCCTCGGCGGCGAATACCTTGGGCCCCGGCCGCTCACCAGACCCTCCGCCACCGGGGTCCTCGGGAACCGGAGCGCGTGGTGCGGGCACTCGCACTTTGCCGCGGCAAATTCCTGTTCTGCTGTGTGAGACAGGACGCCCAAAAATAGAACGCCCGGTCACTTCACCCAGTCGCTCACGTGCGCCACGACCTCCCGCTCGGTGGCGTCAAGCTGATCCCAGGCGTCCTTGGCGGTGAGGTCGAAGGCAGCGCCGGTGTGGAAGCAGCAGCCGACGGATCCAGCGGCCTTCGCGGTGCGGAAGCTTTGCTCGAACTCGTCGATCGGCCAGCCGCCGGGCGGGGTCGTGTCGTGGCCGTTCCGGCCGGGTTCTTGGTGGTGAATGGCGATGCCCGGGATCGCTTTCGCTAAATCTTTCGCGCTCGGGCCTTCGTTGGCACCCCACCCTTTCACGCGCTTGAAGTGCGGCAGCAGGATTTCACCTTTGACGTCGCGGAAGAGGTTCAAGTAGTCCTTCGGCAGGCCGTCGACGGAGAAGGAGCAGCTGGCGCTCACCAGGCAGGTGCGCTTGACCGAGCGCGCCACGGTCATGAGGTCGGTGAAGCGGCCGGGGCTCGTGTGGCCGGTGTCGGGCGAGCCGTGGCCGCCGGCGCCGCGCACTTCGGCTTCGTTGTCGAGGTCGACGATGCGCAGCACCGGGTGCTGGCCCCAGCGGGTGAGCACCGCGCGCACGGCGTTTTTGTGCGCGGTGATGTCGTAGCCTTCGCCGCTCTTCTGCGTGGCGTCGTAGTGGGACGTCTCGAAGGTGAAGTCGAACGAGAGGCCGAGCGACCGGGCGTGCTCCATCGCGGCGTCGAGCTTGTCGGCTTGCGCGCCGATCAGGGCGCCTTTGCGATCGACGATGCGCGACGCCGGGCTCGGCCGTTCCCAGTCGACCCACACGCGGCAGTGCGCGAAGCCGGCGGCGCGGATGCGATCGAGGTCGCGCTGGATGCGGTCGAGCGGCGCGCCGCCCAGGCCGTAGTAGGAAAACGCGGCCGTAAAGGTTTTCGCGGTGAATTGCTTGGCGAGCGCGGGTGCCGCCGGCAACGGGCCGATCGGCCCGGGCGGCTCGCTCGGAGCGTCGGGATTTCCCGGCTTGACCGGGATCGACGCGGGCGTCGACGTGGCGCACACGATGCGCACATCCTGCGCCGCGGCGCCATCGGTCACGGCGAACGGCAGCGCCCAGTCCTCGGCGGCGGTGCCGTCGGCGGCCACGTGGTGGACGTCGAGGGCGTAGTCGCCGGGCGGCAGTCCGCCGGGGATGTCGAAGAAGCCGGCGCCGCGCGGGTCTTTGGCGGTGAGCAGCTCGAAGCGCTGGCCCACGAGCACGGCGGTGCGGCCGTCGAGCGGGCCAGTGACCGTGCCGGAGTGAGCGCGGACGCCCACCACTCCGCTCCAGCCGCGCGCGCCGCCGAGCCGGTAGACGAACGCGTGGCCACCGGAGAGCGGCGTGCCCGCGGCGTCGACCACGCGGCCGAACGCGCGCACCGGCGGCGCGCTGGCGCTCCGCACGAGGTCGAGGAGCGCGGCGGCTTGATCGTCGCCGAGGGTTCCGCCGCGAAGCGCGAGCGCCATCGCCAGCGCGAGATCGGTCTGCACCGGGGACGATTTCGCGAGGTCGATCTCGAGCGGCCGCGTCTGCGCGGCGGCGCGCTGCAGATCGGCGATCGTGACGCCGGGGAGCGCCTTCACGATCGCGGGCCAGCGCTCGGGATCGAACGGCGGGCGCTCGCCCCGCTCGACCTCGCTCACGTAGCTGTGCACCACGCCGATCGCCTTGCCGAGCTCGTCCTGGCTCAAGCGACCGGCCTTGCGCTTGGCGCGGAGGTATTTGCCGAAGGGAGTGGAGGTGGTTGGCATGGTGGGACGGTGTTACTACATGCTAGCACATTTTGGCGGCAAGAGCCGCCGAATTTCGTCAAAATACGCCGACGAAAAATGTCACAGTGTGCCGACGACTGTTGAGGGATGGCACTCAGGGAATGGCTTGTTTTATGGGATTCTCTGGGCGCTGAGGCCCTCGATTGCGCTCGGCCCGCGGATCCCAGTCCTCCAAGGGGCAAAACGAGTGGAGGGCACGGGGCCCGCGGTCCCTGCTTACCGCACCGCCGTGTCTCTCAACCCCCATCGCGGCGCCACACCGGGGTGCCGGGTCCCTCCCACAGCCGGTGCGCTCGGGCCTGCGCAAGATCGACGACGCCCAGCGCCGTCGTCACGCTGCCCGTGAAGACGATGCGTCCGTCGGACGTGACGGCGATGCGTTCGAGCCCTGCTCGAGGATCGCCACTTGCGTGGCGACGTCGCGACGCGGTCTTTCCGCTCGTCAGGGTGCGGCCGTGCTCCAGCCGCTCTTGCCGCCGCTCTCGAAGCCGTCGGCGAAGAGTGCGCCGAAGAGCACCTCGACGGCGCCGGCGCCGATCTTGCCGCCCTCGGTCTTCCCGTCCGCGCCGACCACCAGATCGCCCCAGCCGTCGCCGTCGAAGTCGGCGATCGCGAGCGCGCGGCCCCAGAAATCGCTGGTCGCCGCGGGCGCCATCTTGAATCCGGCTTTTTCCGGGACGGCCTGGGAGTGTCCCGGTGCTCCACTCAGCAGCAGCTGGACCAAACCCTCGTCCGGCAAGGCGCCGAGGTCTTCGTTGGGAGATCCGAACGCGAGGTCCATCGGCGACGAGTCCCCGGCGCCGCGGAACCCGTCGAGGCTGCCGACGGCGAGTGACGCGCCGAAAAGATCGCCCGCTTCCGGCGTCTCGCCGTTTCCGGCCTGGGTGATCACCGTCGACGTACCGCCGTCGACGCCGAAGGAAGCTCCCGCGGCAACGATCACCTCACCGGCGCCGTCATGCCCGTTGACCGTCTTCTGCGGCACGCCGATCACGAGGTCGTCGTAGCAGCTCGCGTGCGCGCAGATGCGCGGGTCCCCGTCGAGATCGCCGGCGGCGAGCACGCTGCCGAAACCGTCGGCGGCGGTCGTGCCGCCAAAGGCGTCCTCGCCCAGAAGCTGCTGCCCGACGGTGGTCACGATCGTCGAGCTGCCGCGCAGAACGTGGATCTGGCCGGCCCCGGCGGTCCCCGACACCTTGCGCCCGGGCGCGCCGACGGCGATGTCGCGATATCCGTCGCCGTCGAAGTCGCCGGCGGCGAGCGCGGCTCCCATTCGATCGCCGCTGCCGGCGATGCCCAGCACGTTGACCGCGCCGGCGCGGAAGCCCTGCGGGTTGTCGGTGCGGATCCCGGAGGCGCCTCCGAAGAAGACCTGCACGCCGCCGGCGTCGGCGATTCCGCCCACGTCCTCGTCGGGAACTCCCACCGCGAGGTCCGCGAAGCCGTCGTTGTTGAAGTCGGCCGCCGCCAGCACCGATCCGAAGTGATCGTTGGTTTCCGGGGGCGAGAATCCCGGGGTGTCGGCCTGCGAGATCGATTGCACGAATTGAATGCAGGAGCAGCCGGTGTCGTAGCCTTCCACGACCACGCGGCCGGCGCCGCCGATGTCGCTGCCGTTGAAGCTCACCGTGGCCGCGGGCGCGCCCACTGCGATCTCGTCCCTGCCATCGCCGTCGAAATCGCCCACCGCGAGGGCGATTCCCAACTCGTCCGGGTTCGGGCTCGTGATCTCGGTCCAGTAGAAGAGCGTCCGATCGGCGCCACCGCCGTGAAAGAACGTGACGCTCGGTTTTCCGGGAGAGCCGACCGCGAGGTCCGGCTTGCCGTCGCCATCGAAATCACCCGTGGCCACCGCGAAGCCGAACTGTCCGGAGGTCACCGGTGACAGCGACTTGAGAAGAATGTTGCCGACTTCCCACACCTGCGCGCCGGCGCTCGGCGCGGAGCACGCGACGAGCGTGAGCGTGGCGAGCGTCGCGAGCGCGACCCGCTCGGCTCGCCTCATGGCGAGACCACGTTCCAGTGGCTAGCCGTGTTGGTCTCGAAGCCGTCGGCGAACATCGCGCCGAAGAGCACCTCCACCGCACCCGCCTCGGACTGGCCGTCGACGGTCTTCTCGACCGCGGAGACGATCAGATCTCCGGCGCCGTCGCCATCGACGTCGCCGGCCGCGAGCGCCCACCCCCAGTTGTCGTTGGTGGCGGCAGCACCGATGTGGAAGCCGGGGCTTTGACCGATGGCCTGCCGGGCGGGGCCTCCACCGAGGCCGGTCGGCGAACCGAACAGCAACTCCGTGAAGCCGTCGTCCGAGAGCCCGAGTTGCGCGTCCTCGAGCGGAACGCCCACCGCCAGGTTGGAGGGGGTCGAGCCGGCTGCGCTGGACGACCGGCCGAGGTCGCCGGCCGCGAGCGCCGCGGGGAAGAAGTCCTCGGTCTCGGAGCCGTCGCCGATTCCGGATTGCGTGATCACCGTCGACCCGCCCGCGCCCACTCCGGACGCCCCGCCATACGCGACGATGAGCTCGCCGGCGAGGGTGGCCGAGCCGATCTTCTTTCCGGAGACTCCGATCGCGAGATCGTCGTAGCAGGTGCCCGGCCCACACTCCGCGCTGCCGTGGTTGAAATCGCTGGCCGCGAGCGGATAGCCGAAGTTGTCGCCGGCGGCCGCTGTGCCGCCGAAGCTCGTTTCCGAGAGCACTTGCTGGCCGCTGGTGGTGAGGGTGGTCGCGGTACCGCGCAGGATTTGAACCTCGCCAGCTCCGCTAGCCCGCCCCGGCACGCCGATCGCGAGATCGTTCTTCCCGTCGCCGTCGAAGTCGCCGATCGCGAGCGCGACTCCCATCAGGTCGTGGGCTCCCGTGGTACCGAGCACGCCGTTCGCGTTGGCGCGCAGGCTTTGCACGTGGTCGCTGTCGAGCCCCGAGGCGCTGCCGAAGTAGACCTGTACCGAACCGGCGTCGGCGGTCGCTCCGACGTTTTCCGCGGGAACACCCACCGCCAGGTCCGTGTACCCGTCCCCGTTCAGGTCTCCGGCCGCCAGCGCCTTCCCGAACCCGTCATCGGTCTCCGGGGGGGAAAACGAGATATCGTCGAGCTGCGACAGCGTTTTCTCGGTCTCGAAGCACAGGCAGCCCACGCTGTACGTCGCGATGACGACGTCCCCGGCGCCCGAGATGAGATTGTCGTTGTAGACGACCCCCGCGCCGACGGCACCGATCGCGATCTCGACCTGCCCATCGCCGTTGAAATCGCCCACCGCGAGCGCGTAGCCGAATTCGTCGGCCGTGTTGGTCCCGTGCGCCTCCTGCCAGAACCCCAGGGTGCGAGCGGTACCACCGCTGTGGAAGAAGGTGACGCTGCCCTTGTTCGAAGACCAGCTGGGTGCCCCCACCGCGACGTCCTCGTGCCCGTCATGGTCGAAATCGCCAGTGGCCACCGCGTAGCCGAAGAGCGCGTGGGCCGACGCGGGACTCTGGGTCAGCAGGACGTTGCCGACTTCCCAGACCTGCGCGTCTGCACGCGCAGCGGCGAACACCGCGCAAGCCAGCATCACGAGAGCAACACGGCCAGCGCGATCCATGATTCCCCCCCAAGGGCCAAGCAATAACTTCGCTCGCGCAAAGTCCAGCGATCATCACCCGGCTGTCGGCCGATCGTCCACCGAGGGGATTCGATGGTGGTGGGTCAGCTCGACGCTACCGCCGGCCGCGCGGAGCGCGGCCCCGAATGGCGATGCGGCTGGAGGCACGGGGCCTTCGGCGCCCGCTTCGGCGCAGCCGGCGTCAGCGCTCGAGAGCCTGGTTCAGGGCCTCGTCGAGGCCGTAGACGTCGTCGGCGAAGCCGATGGTGCCGTCGGGACGCGGCAGCGCGGTGCCGTAGAAGAGCAGCACCGGCAGCGGCTGATCGAGCTCGATCCAGCGGTTGGTAGCGGTTTGCGACGTTGCGACGATCTTGTCGCGGGTCCAGTCGTCCTGGCCGCGCAGCAAGAGCTCGGCCAGCGCCACCGGATCCTCGACGCGCACGCAGCCGTGGCTGAGATCGCGGCGCGAGCGGCCGAAGAGGCTCTGCATCGGCGTGCCGTGGAGGTAAACGCTCTCGTCGTTCGGGAACACGAATTTGAGGGCGCCGAGCGAGTTCTTGGGGCCGGGGCGCTGGCGCACGCGGATCGAGCCCGCGGCGAGCGCCGCGAGATGCTCGGGAGTGGGCTCGAGCACCGCCGCGTTGTCGCCCCAGCTCGCCACCAGCTCCATGTCGTTCTGCGCCAGGTAATTCGGATTCTTGGCGATCTCCGGGACGATCTCGTTCTGGGTGATGCTCTTCGGCACGTTCCAGTACGGGCGGAACACGACGTTCTTGATCTCGCTCGCGAGCAGCGGCGTTTGCTTGTCGAGCGCTTGCCCGACCACCACGTTCATCGCGAGCAGCGGCTCGCCGCCGTTGACACCGGAAGGAATCACCGACAGGTGGTAGGACGGCACGTTGACCAGCACGAACGGGCCGTCGCCGAGATCGGGCAGCCAGCGCAGCCGTTCGAGCGTGCCGGTGATCTGGCGGACGCGCTCCGCGGGCGGGACCGCGAGCGCCGCCCAGGTGGCGTTGCCGATCACGCCATCGGCGGTGAGCCCGTGGCGGGCCTGGAAACGGCGCATCGCCTCCACCAGCCGCGCGTCGTAGAGGTTCGCGAGCTTGGGCGGGATCACCGGTTCGGGCGTCAGCGGCAGATCGCCGAGCGCTTCGAGCAGCGCGCGGATCGCGGGCACCGACGCGTGCCGCCCGCCGGGATCGAGCTTTCCCGAGCCGTGCGGAAGCGGAAGCTCGGCGCGGCTCGCCAGCTCGCGGTATTTCGGCAGGTGATCGAGCAGGCGGCGGTAGAGAAAGGTGCGCGGCTCGGCGTCGTCGATGGCCTTCGCCAGATCGGCGCTCGCGAGCGCCTGCTCGAAGAGCGACGCGGCCTCGGCGCGACGATCGCTGGCGTCGATCTCGTAGCCGAGCGCGCGGGTGTCGATCTGTCCCGCGTGCAGGTCGCGCAGCAGCTCGTAGAGCGCGCGGCTCGCGGCGAGGTCGAGGGCGGCGGCCGGCTCGACGTCGAGCCTGGGCGCGGCGTCGGGTGCGGCACCGGGCTCGACGCCCGCCGCCGCGCGCAGCTCGCTCGACGAATGGCGATTCGCCGAGAGGCCGTGGTTTCGCGCCTGATCGAGCGCGTCGAGGAGCACCGGCAAGCGCGGATGAGCGCGCAGGTTACCGTCGAGCCACAGGGCGCCGAAGTTGCGCGCGGCGTAAGCGTTGAGGACCTCGGGTGCGAGGTGCTCGTCGGCCTTGGCACGACGCTCGATCGCGAGCGAGACCGGCGATCGCACCGGACCCTGAGGCTCGGGCGGCGGCGGTGGAGGTGGTGGCGGAGCGTGAACGCACGCGGCGAAGAACGCGAGGCAGAGGCATACGACGGCGGCGCGAACGAGAAGAGGCATCTTCATGGAGCGCGCCAGGCTATTTGCGCCACACGACGCCGGAAAGTGCGCGCGAGCGCAGCCGGAGGACGCCGTCTCTCGCGTCCGCGAGTCAGCGCCGCCTGACCGCGTTCGAGGTCACCACGCTCGCGCAGGCGGCGTGCGCCGGCTCCTCGACCCCGCCCAGCTGCGACTCGCGGATGCTCTACGCGATGGCCTGGCCGATGGCCGACCGCACGGCGCTGGCAGATACCAGCATCTAGGGGATAAACTCACGTCTGTATCAGCCATTCCCCTACCCATTTCATGGGGAATTTCCCGATGTTCACCAACCCGGCGCACGCTGGCGATTTTCCCGCCGACGGCACCGGCGCGTCCCAGACCGACCTTCAGACCAACGCGCAGACCGGCGCCCCGCCCTGCGCCCGGACCAACGCCGCGTTCCAGACCAAGCCCTACTCGATGAGTGAGCGGCTCGCTCTCGTCGCGGCCGATGTCGCGTTCGGCACGATCGGCTGGGTGCTGCGCCTGGGCGGCTGGCCGCTCCGGCGCGCGCTCTGCGCGCTGCTCGGCTGGATCGGCTACACGACCTTCCGCGACAAGAAGAAGATCGCGCACGTCAACCTCGACCTGGTCTACGGCGACACCCTCGGCGAAGCGGAGAAGGACTCGGTCATCCGCGGCATGTTCGTGCATTTCGTGCGGCTCGGGCTCGACTTCATCTTCGACACGGTCTACTGGCCACCGGAGCGCCTGGCCGAGCGAGTGCGGGTGGTCGGAATCGAAAAGCTGCCGCAGGCGCTCGCGATGGGCCGCGGGCTGCTCTGCGTCTCGGGTCACCTGGGCAACTGGGAGATCATGTGCGCCAGCGCGGCGGCACACGGCTACGATTTCGTCGGTGTGTTCAAGCCGCCGAGCGGCGCCGTGGCGAACCGCTTCATCGGCCGCAAGCGGCTGCGTTACGGCATGAGTCTGGTGGAGACGCCGGAGGTCGCGAACAGCACCGTGGACGGCGTGCGATCGACGGTGACCAAGCGCAGCCTGCGCGACGAGATCGAAGCCATCTGGCGCTCGGGCCGAGCCGTTGCGTATCTCTGCGACCAGCGCCCGCGGAAACGCGTGATGCGCGCGCGGTTCCTGGGCGTCGAGAACACCGCGACCGCTGGCGGGCTGGTGCGCTACGCCGTGGCGAACCGCGTGCCGCTCACCTTCCACCACTGCGTGTACGAGCCGGACGGGCAGAAGCTCGTGTGGACCATCGAAGGCCCCACCGAGATCGAGGACAAAGGCGGCGACGAAGCCACCACCGCCCACTACGTCCAGCTCATCAACGACTGGCTCTCCGAGCGCATCAAGCAATACCCCGCCCAGTGGACCTGGGGCCACCGCCGCTTCGAACGCGACCTCTACGGGCGCCGGCGCTGATCTCGGCGGACCGCCCGGCTCGCAGGGCGGCGGTCCCTCGCCGCCGCAGCGTCACAGCTCGAATCGATCGCCGCGGACGCGAGAGACCGCGTCCCTCCGACCGCTCGCTACGCGCGAGCAGCCGTCATCCCACGAGCGAGCGCACCGGAATCTCGACGTCGGGGAACGCTTCGAGCGTGAGCGTGCGCTTCCGTCCGTGCCGCTCGACGCGCTGGTAGCGCCCGGCGACCGGATCACTGCGCACCTCGACCCAGCCGCGCGCCACGTCGACGATCCAGTACTCGGGGATACGCACTCGGCGTAGAGCGACGCCTCTCGTCCTCGTCGATGAGGCCGAGCTCGATCATCCGGTCGTACTCCCGCCGCGTGAGCGGCCGGACGTGATCGGGAGCGATGTCCCTCGGGCGGATCATGTCGTGAGGCTACCTGGCGAAAACGGGCGCTGTTGGGTAGCCGACGCCGGGCCGCGCGGGAGCGCGGCCCTCCCAACGGCGATCTGGCTCCGCGGGGGATGCGCAGCCGGCGTCACGATTTCGGCGTGTACTTCGCGTCGAGGGCGTAGAAGCGGTCGAGGTCGATCACCTCGTGGAACTCCTCCCACGGGAGCAGACGCGCGAGGTCGTCGCGAGTGGTGCCTTTGTCCTTGAGCACGCGGTAGAGGTCGGCCATGGCGCGCGCGGCGCCGTAGAGGGCGGTGAGCGGGTGCACCACGAGCTGGAAGCCGATCGCGCCCAGCTCGGTGGGTGTCATGAGCGGCGTCAGTCCCTTTTCGAGCATGTTCGCGAGGCGCGGGCCGGGAGTGCGGCGGCCGATCTCTTCGAGCTCAGCGCTCGACTGCGGCGCTTCGACGAAGGTCGCGTCGGCACCCGCCTCGCGATAGGCCTGCGCGCGCTCGATCGCGGCGTCGAGGCCGAGCGGTGCACGAGCGTCGGTGCGCGCCACGATGAAGAGATCGTCGGCACCCGCGGCGTCGCGCGCGGCGCGCAGCTTGAGGACTTGCTCGGCGAGCGGGATCACTTGCTTGCCGCGCATGTGGCCGCAGCGCTTCGGCCACACCTGATCCTCGAGGAAGACGCCGGCCGCGCCGGCGCCGATCAGGTCGCGCACCGTGCGCTGCACGTTGAGCGCGTTGCCGTAGCCGGTGTCGGCGTCGACGATCACCGGAACTTGGCCGGCGTTCTCGCACACGCCACGCGCCGCCTCGACCACCTCCGTGGCGGTGAGAAAGCCGAAATCGGGAAGCCCGAGGCGCGACGCGGCGACGCTGTACCCCGAGATGAAGATCACCTCGAAGCCGGCGCCCACCGCGATCCGCGCCGACAGCGCGTCGTAGACACCGGGCATCAAGAGCGTCCCGTGGCGCGCCACCGCGTCGCGAATTCGCTGCGCTTTGGTCATGTCGATTCTCCCTTCGTCGAGTGGCGGTCTCGGAGGGCTGCGGTCCCTCGCAGCCGCAGGCGTCACATCACGATCCAGCGCTGCGGACGCGACAGAGCGCGTCCCGCCCTCGCGAGCTTGACGTGCTGCGCGCGCGGCGGCCAGCCTCCGGAGCATCATGCAAGTCACCCGCAAGCTCGAATTTCCGGCCGGGCACCGCCTCATGGATCACGAGGGCGGGTGCAAGGATCTGCACGGGCACAACTACGCAGTGGAGATCACCGTCGCGGGCGACCAGCTCGACGCGGTGGGCCGGGTGATCGATTTCGACGTGATCCGCGAGCTCATCTACGGCTGGATCCTCGATCACTGGGATCACGGTTTCCTGCTCAACCGCAACGACCACGAGGTGATCCGCGCGATCGGGCCCTACTGCAAGGGCGGCTCGCCCTACCTGATGGACGCGAATCCGACCGCGGAGAACATCGCCCTCGAGCTGCATCGCGTCGCGAGCGGCGTGCTCGCGAAGTATCCGGTGCGGATCGTGCTCGTGAAGGTGCAAGAAATGGACGGCTGCTGGGCGACGTATTCACCGTGATTTCTGGGTGGTTCTTGCGCAGGGGTGGCCCGAGCGCGCGTACTGTTTCCTCGGGGTGCGCTCGCGCGCGAGGGGCCGCGCGCGCTCCAAACGGCGGCGCCGCGATTCCAGAAGGAAATCCCCGGTTGGAGGGCCACCGGTCCCTCGGTGGCCAGGCCGCAAGCGGCTTCACCACCTGAGATCGCGATCGATCGGTCCGGTCAGCGGGGCGCGGCGGCTTCGATGCGGCGGTCCAGCTCGGCCTTGACCGACGCGTCGGTCTCCGTGGTCGCGCGCTGGCGCGCGACGGTGAGCAGTGCCGCGCTCGGGTGGAGCTTGCCGAGCATCTGCGCGGCGTCGTAGCGCACGGTGGAATCGGCGCTCGCCGAGTTGGCTTGCCAGACGCGCTCGGCGACGGCGGGCTCGGGCTCGCCGAAGGCCTGCACGGCGGTGGCGAGGACGCGGCGCGCGAGCGCGGGCGGCAGATCGGTGCGCGCCGACTCGGTGTCGAGCAGCGTCTTCAGCTCCTCGGACGGAAACCCGGCCAGCAGGTCCATCGCGCGCATGCGGTGCAGGAGCGGGCTCGACGGATCGCGGTAGATCTCCATCAGCGCGCGGTCGACGCCTGGGCCGAAGGTGGCGACGTCGGCGGCGCTCGGCGCTTGCTCGTAGCCCTGAGCAAGCATCGAACGGAGCCGTGCGGTGGAGTCGTCGCCGGCCCGCGCCACGCTCGTGGCCGCGGCGAGCAACAGCGAGCCGGCCAGCACCGCACCGAAAGACCTCGTCAACGACGCGGCACGAGACCCTGCCCAAGACATCGTTCGCCTCCGATCGACACGCATCATGATTCCCGTCCTCTCGTCTCCGGTCGAGATCGCCCGCTCACGATTTCACGGCACCGCGATCGGGTTCCGCTCCAGAACCAGCGACTGGTCGTGGCTGAGCTGGTCGTTGGTGGTGCCGGTCCAGAACATCAGATTGGGCGCGTCGGGGCATTCGTTCGGGTCGAGCCGGTGGTTGTGATTCCGGTCGGCGCTCGGCTGGCACTCCGGGGTGTCGGCGATCGGATCGTGCCCGCTGCCGTCGCTCTCGCTGGTGTGGTTGAGGCCCAGCCAGTGGCCCCCCTCGTGCGCCATCGTCACCGCGAGCAGCTCTCCGTCCACGTGCCCGAGCGCGTCGGTGTGGCCCGCGACCGAGAGCAAGACACCGTTGTCGGTGGGACGCGGCCAGCCGTAGGAGCCCGGCAACCCCATCGAAAGGCCGAGCAACGTGAGGTTCGACGAGACGTCCTTCGACGTCACGTCCTGCAGCACCCAGAACGTGAGCGCGTTTTCTTGCGGCGCCGGGATGGAGAAGAGCGACGGCAGATTCGAGCCCGCGGTGTCCGGGTTGTGGATGACCGCGTTGCTGGCGTCGCCGCCGCTGAAGTACTGGATCGGGTCGAGCACCAGGTTGGCTTGCGCGTAGACCTGGTTCACGCGGTCGAGGATCGGGCCCATCTCGGCCTGGCTGATGCCGGCCAGGTTGTGCACGAACACGTTGCAGGGAATCCGGTGCCCCGTGACCTTGCCGCGGCGCACCGCGATGGCCACCGGCGCCGAGCCGCGCGGGCCGCCGTCGCGCGCGATGCGGAAGGTGTAGGTGCCTGCTTCCGGAAGCAGATCGGGAGATTTGGGGATCTGGATTCCGTTCGCGTCGATGTCGAAGCCCGGCTTGAGCGGGCCGTCGTCGAAGGCGTTCTGCGAGTTGCCGGGGGTGAGGTCCGCTCCCGACGGGCTCACGACGTCGGCGATGGTCCCGATCGCACCCGTGCTGTCGAGATCGGTGAGGATCGCGAACGAGACGGTGTCGTCGGCGAAGCGCGCCGAGATCGGCTGCGTGGCGCCGAGCTGGAAGCCAGCCGCGCTGATGGTGGTGTCGAAGTCGAAGGTGCCGAGCTGGACGACCGTGAATGCGTTGGCCTTCCCCAGCACCTCGGAGCCACCTCCGCCACCGCCTCCTCCCCCGCCCCCACCTCCGCCACCTCCGCCACCTCCACCACCGCAGGCCACTCCGACGACCAGCAGCAGCAGCGGTCCGGACGAGAGCCGAGGTCGTCGCGTCATGGGTCCTCGATTTTTCAAAGTGTATAGAGCTTTTCGTCCCGCTGCGGCGGACGGGTGCGGCCGCTCGGCGTCTTGCGCGGCCCACCGGCCTCGCCCCCCGACGGCGCGAATGGGTCCTCCTTCTCGAGCACGTCGCCCATCTCGCTCTCGACGGCCTCCGGATCCTCGCCCGCCTCGATCCGCTTGAGCGCTTCCTCCATGCCGGGGCCGATGTTCATGCCGGCCATCTCGGAGAGCTTGCGCATCATCTGCGCGGCCTGGCGCGGGTCGTCCTCGCTCAGGCCGTCGGCCTGGCTCGCGAAGGCCTCCATGGCGCGCTCCATGCGGGATTCGTCCATCGACGGTTCGCCCCCGCTCGCCGGATCGGCGGCGTCGCCGCTCGTCTTGATGGTGGCGAAGCGCGACATCTGGCGCTCGAGCGGGCGCTTCTCGCAGCGCGGGCACTGCGGCGTTTTCGTGGTATTCACGCTCGACGAGAAGAAGCTGAAGATGACGTGGCAATCGGGGCAGTAGAACTCGTAGATCGGCACGGTCGTTCCTCCTCGCGCGGCCAGCTCGCTCCTCGAACGGTCTCCTCGAAATAGCGAAGCGCTCTCCGACTCGTCAATCACGCGGTGCGTGACGCGATGCATCCGTTCCTCGCCGACATCCCCTTCGTGTGGGCCGCGCACCGCGGGGCTTCGTTCGACCGGCCGGAGAACACCCACGGCGCGTTCCAGGAGGCGGTGCGCCAGGGCGCCGACCTGATCGAGCTCGACGTCCGCTCGTCGCGCGACGGCGAGGTGATGGTGCTGCACGACGCCACGCTCGAGCGCACCACCAACGGCACCGGGCACGTGTGGGACCTGAGCGCCGCCGAGCTCGAGGCGCTCGACGCCGGCGGCTGGTTCGACGAGCGGAGCCGCGGCGAGCGCATCCCACGGCTTCGCGACGTGCTTGGGCGGGTGGCCCCGAGTGTGCCGCTCAACATCGAGATCAAGGGCAAGGCCGGGCTCGGGCTCGCGAAGCGCGTGGTCGAGCTGGCGCACGAGCTCGATGCCTCGAAGCGCGTCGTGCTCTCGGCATTCCGCTTCGAGCACCTGGTGGAAGCGCGCGCGCTCGACGACGAGATTCCCATCGGTCTCCTTTACGAAGAGCCGCCCGCGGATCTCGCCGGCGACGCGCGGCGCGTCGCGGCGAGCTTCCTCCATCCGGCGGCGGGTCTGGTGCGGCCCGAGCTGATCGGCGCGGCGCGCGCGCTCGGGCTGCGCACGATCGTGTGGACGGTCGACGATCCGCAGGTGGCGCGAGCGCTCATCGCGGAGGGCGTGGACGGGATCATCACCAACCGGCCCGGATCGATGAGGCTTGACATAGTGAACGGTCGTACACTAAACTCCCGTTCACCATGAGCACCAACGCTTCGGCAGCCACTCACCGGAACAGCGGTCACCCCAAGCACGGCCACCTCCAGCACCTCGGGATGCAGGTCGAGGGCGTTCGCGCCCGCGGCGTCCAGGGGCGCATCCTGGTGACCCGCAACCTCGCCAATGGGCGGCGTTGGCTCATCGATCCCGCCACGGGCATCGGTGAGCCCGCACCGGAAGAGCCGGCGCCGCCGGTGCTCGAAGTGCCCGGTCTCGGGGTGGCGGCGGTCGCGGCGGTGGCGGCGCGCCCCAAGCCGGCACGGCGCTCGTCGGGCGGGCCGTTCGTTTGCGAGCAGTGCGGCGAGAAGCACCTCTTCGTGCTGCGCTTCCCCGACGGCACCGTGATGAGCAAGTGCCTCTCGTGCCGGAAGTTCGTGGTCGATGGGCAGGTGGAGCGCGCCGCGGCGCGTGCGGTCACCAAGACGCGCCGGCCGCAGCGGTTCTGGCATCGGGGGAAGCGCAAGGTCGAGCTGCCGGGGCTGCCTCTCGAAGGCTCTTCGCCCGAGGCGCTGCCCGAGCTTCCCCGGGACCCGGCATGAGCCTGACCGATCGACAGCAGGAAATCCTGGACTACATCCGCTTGCGGATCCGCGAGAAGGGAGTGCCGCCCTCGGTCCGAGAGATCGGCGATCGGTTCGGCATCCGCTCCACCAACGGTGTGCACGGCTTCTTACGCGCGCTCGAGAAGAAAGGTGCCATCACCAGGGACCGCGGGCTCGCCCGCTCGATCGAGGTGATGGACCCGGCCACTGGCGAGCCGGACCGGGCCGGCGTGATGCCGCTCGCCGGCCGGATCGCCGCCGGCCGGCCCATCGAAGCGATCGAGCACCAGGACACGCTCGACATCCCCGGCCTGGTCGAGGGTACTGGCCGGTTCGCGCTTCAGGTGCGCGGCGATTCGATGATCGACGCCGGAATCCTCGAGGGCGACTTCGTGATCGTCGAGCCGCGCAACACGCCACGCAACGGGCAGATCGTGGTCGCGCTCTTGCCGGACGGCGAAGCCACGCTCAAGCGCTACTACCGCGACGGCGCGCAGCACCGCCTCGAGCCCGCGAACCCGCGCTACCAGCCCATCGTGACCGCGCAGCTCGCGGTCCAGGGAGTGGTCGTCGGCCTGGTCCGCGCACCCATCCGCTGAGTCTTTCCGGGGCTGTTCCGCCCCGGCGACCCTCAGAAGATGTAGACAAAATCGCGTCATAGCCCGGAGTGCTTCCTCCAAGCCGAGCTCGTGTTGCTTGGATGGACGCGGTCCCTCGCGTCCGCAGCGTCTGAACCAAGAAGGACGCCTGCGGCTGCGAGGGACCGCAGCCCTCCGAGGACCGAGCACCGACGCTCGCCCGGTGAGCGAAGCGAACCGACAGGGGTGGGGCCCCGTAACAACCGCGCTCTTTGCGGGGCGGGAGGCTGGGACAGCCCCCGAGGCAACATCAGCGGGTTGCCGCTTCGAACTGGGACCGACTCGAGACCACCAGGACCCAGCGCGGCTCGTCGGGGCGGGCGGCACCGTGCCGATCGCGCAGCACGCGGGCGAGTTCCACCGCCGCTTCGGGATCCGCGCCGAACGGGCCGATCGCGACTTCCTTGGCGCCGTTCCGAGCGGCCACTTCCGCGATTCGCCGGATGCAGCTCGCGGCCGACTCGGTGCTCGGATCCGTCCCCGGCCGCTCGAAGAAACCGAGCATCCGGCAGCCGAGCTTTCCCGCCGGCAGCAGATGCAGCGAACCCGGAGCCCGCGGACGTTCGCTCAGCGCTCTGGCGGCGCCATCTCCCGCCGCCCGCAACACCGCCCTCGCCGCCGCTGCGCCTTTGCCCTTGGGCCCACCGAGCAGCCCTCGCTCGGCGCCGATCACCACGAGGTCCACGTGCTGTTTGGCGAGCTTGCCGCGCACGACGGTGATCCCGCCCACCACGCGAACCGGCTCCCCTGAATTGAACCCCCGAGGAAAATAGATCGCCATCCCGCTCTCCCGCCCCAACCTACGCTCGCCCGCCCTCGGTTGGAACAACTCGGAGGCACATCTACCCTCCGCCGCCCGAGGGAAGATGCCGACACGCGAGGGAATCCAGGGTCGGGTGGCGATCGTCACCGGCGCGGCGAGCGGCATCGGGCGCTCGATCGCGCAGGCACTGGCTCGCGAGGGCGCGCGGGTCGCGATCCTCGACCGCAACCTGAAGGGCGGCGAGCGCACCGCGGCCGAGATCCGTCGCGAGGGCGGTGAGGCCATGCCGCTCTTCTGCGACGTGACCCGCTCGGCGATGGTCGCGACCACGGTCGCGAGCGTGCTCGAGCGCTTCGGCCGCATCGACATCCTGGTCAACGACGCGGGCGTCGCGGGACCCATGCTCCGGGTCGACGCGATCGACGAGCGCGACTGGGACACGGTGCTCGACGTGAACTTGAAGGGCACGTTCCTGCTCACCCGCCGGGTGCTCCCCGAGATGTCCGAGCGCGGCTTCGGCCGCATCATCAACATCGCCTCGGCGCACGGCCTGGTGGGGGCGCCGCTCTCGGCGGCTTACGTCGCGAGCAAGCACGCGGTGATCGGCTTCACCAAGACCGTGGCGCTCGAGTGGGGAACCCGCGGCATCACGGCCAACGCGGTGTGCCCGGGCTACGTCGACACGCCGATGGGCGTCCAGCCGGAGCGCATCCCGGATCACCTGGAGCGCGTGCTGGCGCGCAGCGCCGTGAAGCGCATCGCCGAGCCGAGCGAGATCGCGAGCCTGGTCGTGTATCTCGCGTCGCCCGCCGCGTCCTACATCACCGGCGCGGCGCTCGCGATCGACGGCGGCATCACCGCCGGCTGACGTCGATCGCAGCACGGTCCATTTCCCGATTACCGCCGTCTCCCGCGCGAGGGACCGCGCGCGCTCCAAATGGGGAATTCCGGCTGGAGGCCCACCGGTCTCTCGGTGGCAGCCCTCGAGTGCGGGCGGGAGGTTCCCGCTCACACGTCGAGCAGCGCGAAGACAGCGCACGCGAAGCCGACGAGGAGTCCCCAGGCGGCCGAGAACCCGGCCACCTGGCGCGGCGCCGCACTCACGGCGCGAGGACTCGCGAGCTGCCACAAGTAGCGAATCGCGGGCACTTGCAGGCAGGTCGCGATCGCCAGCAGCGCCGTCCAGGCGACGCTGCCGCGTCCACCGAACGGTGTCAGCGCCCGCGCCACCGGAACCGCCAGCGCCGCGAGGCTGACGCTCAAGAGCCCCAGCGCCACCAGATACGAGCGCTTCCGAAACACCCCCGCCGCGGCGATGGCCAGCAGCACCGCGACCGCGAGCAGCACGACCTCGCCCCACGGTCGCCGGGTGCCGAGCCCAGCGCCGAAGCCGAACCACGAAGCGACCGCCTGCGCCAGGACCGCGGCGGCCACCAGCGCCGCGGCGGTCGCGGCCCATCGCACGGGCTGTTCCGATCGTTCGCTCAGCTCGACCCACTGCTTCGAGGGCGAGCCGGAGACGGCGCTGACGGTGGTCCATTTGCGGCTCAAGGTCCCGATCAGCGGCGCGCGCTGCGGGAAGAACCGCTTGAGCAGCGCGGTGATCCCGATCGGCAGCAAGGCGCCCACCAGCGCGCCGAGCCCGGCACCGGCGCTCAGCTCCCGCCAGTCGAGCGACCAGTCGAGGCCCGACATCACCACCGCCAGCGGCGACTCGATCAGACCGAGGGCGCTCGAAACGCCCGGCACGCCGGTCTCGCCGTGCGCCCAGGTCCGCATCAGCTCGTGGACCTGCGCCGTGTCGAGCCCGCTGCCGAGCCCGGTCACGCGCGCGATCGGCGGCTCGGTGAGGCGAGGAGGAGGCGAAGCCTCCGCCGTCCCGGACCCCGCGCTGGGAGACGCACCACCGCCGCCGGGCTTCACCGAGTCGGGCCTGGATGCGGCCGCGGCGCGGCTCGGCCTGGGAGCCGCCGCTTCCGCCGCCGCGGCCTCGCGCGCGGACACCAGCTGGCGCTCCAGGCTTTCGATCTCGGCGTGGTAAGCGTCGATGGTGCGCTGATTGATGTGTATCTGCTGGCGCGACGAGAAGCCGCCGCCGGTGTCGAGCGGGTGCGCGTCGATGTTCGCCTGGATCTCGGCGTTCTCGTGCTCCAGCGCCTGGGCCGCCTGACGGCGCTGCGCGACGGTACCCTCGAGCGCCTTGACGCGGTCGGCAGCACTCTGTCCGCCGCGCGCGAGGCGCGGCCCGCCGAGCGTGACGAGCGCCACGCACATGGCGAGCCAGGCGATCGCGACCCGGCGTCGTCGGATGCGCTCGGTCCTCATCGATTCCCTGTTAGCAGAGCGGATTTCCGCTTACAAGCGAGGTCACGAGATACGATGTCGCCCCTCGCCGGGCCGCCGCATGCCGAAACGCTCGCCTTCGCCGCAACTCGACCGGGGGCCGTATCACGCCCGAGATCTGGACCGGGTCGAGCACGAGCTGGCGAGGCTGCGGGGCGCCGCTGCCGCGCGTGGGCCCGCGAAGCGCGCCGCCACCAGTGCCTCGCGGTGGCGAGCGCGCGTCGACGTGGCGCTGCTCGAGGCCCTGCTGGCCGGATTCCTGCGCGCGGTCGGCCTCGAGCGGGTTGCGCGGCGTGGCGCCGAGATCCTGGGAGTGGCCTCGTTTCTGGGCGGATCTGCGCCGGCGCCGTTCGCGAGCGGCAGCGCCGAGCGAGCCGAGCTCGAGCGGCTGATCGAGCAGATCCCGTGGATCGAATGGGGCGCGCGCGGCCTCGACGAGCTGATCCAGGATTTCGGCGTCGAGCACGAGCGGAAGGCGCTGGGAAAGTTCTACACGCCGCGCGCTTTCGTCGATCACGTGCTCGATCACACGCTGTCGCAGGCCCTCGAGGTTCATCCCATCGGCGAGCTCAAGGTGCTCGAGCCCGCGTGCGGCTCGGGTGACTTCGCGGTGCCGCTGCTCGAGCGCTTGGCCGACGCGTGGGTGGCGAACGGCGCCGAGCCTCGCCAGGCCCGACGCCTGGCGCTCGAGCGCAATCTGTTCGCCGTCGACCGCGATCCCGTGGCCGTGGTGGTGACTCGCATTCGCCTGCTGGTCCACTCGATCGACTCGTTCCGTGACGGCGGCGAGCCGCCGATCCACCGGATCGCGCAGGAAAACGCGCTCTGGGACGCGGTCGAGGCGCCCGCCACCGAGCCGCAGAGCCTCGAGCTGCCGCTCGGCGAGAAGGGTCGCGACGCGCCGCTGCGCCTCGACGAGGGCGGCGGGCTCATCGCCGGACACTCACCCTTCCACGTGATCGTCGGGAATCCGCCGTACGGCGCGCAACTGAGCGTCGACGAGAAGCGCTGGCTCCGGGCGCGTTACCGGCTCGCGCGCGGTCGCACCGACACCGCGGCGCTCTTCCTGGAGCGCGCTCTCGAGGTGCTGGCGCCGCGCGGGCAGCTGGGCTTCGTGATGCCGCACTCGTTCAGTCGCTCGGGTGCCTACCGAGCGGCGCGCACCATGCTGAGCGAGCGGCTCTCGATCACCACACTCGCCGATCTCGGCAACGCGTTCCCGGGGATCGCCTTCAACACCATGATCGTCACCGGCACGTCGGGTCGCGCCGGCAAGCGCGTCGAGCTTTACCAAGCGCGCGGCGGACTCCCGGTGCGCGTGGCGCGCGTCCCGCGGACGTTCCTGCTGGGCCGCGACACGCTGCCGCTTCACGTCGCCGAGGACGACGTGGCGTTTTACTCGGCCGTCGAGAAGCGCGGGGTGCCGCTACGCTCGGTGGTGCGGAACGAGCGCGGCCACAATCTCAGCAAGCGACGCGCGCGGCTCATCAAGGAGCTGATCGCGGGCGGCGTCCCGGTGGTGCAGGGACGCGACCTCACGCCCTACGTTCCGATCGACCTCGCGACGCTGCCGCGCGTCACCGCGCACGACGCCGATGGGCGGGCGCTCGAGGCACCGGCGGTCGCCATCCAGAACGTGTCCAACGTCATCGAGGCCACGCTGCTGCCGAGCGGCGTGCTGCCTCTCGACACCGTGAACGTGCTCACGCCCACCGACGAGCGCATCGACCCGTTCTACCTGATCGCGGTGCTCAACTCGCGGGTGATCGACGCCTACTTCCGCGATCTGCTCATCAGTCACGCGACGCTCACCGTGCACCTCGACGATCCGGTCCTCGGCGGCTTGCCGGTGATCGCTCCTCCCGACGAGCGAACCCGCCGCGAGATCGGCGCGCGGGTGCGATCGCTGCTCGGGCTCGAGCGCGCGGTGCCCACCGGCGAGGCGCGCCGCCGGATGATCGCAGAGATCGACGCCCTGGTGAACCGCGCGTACGGCGTCTCCGACGAGCGCGCGGCCCGCCTGACGCCACGCTCCTGAGCGCACGCGGAAGCTTGTTCGCCCCGGGCGACGGCATTACCTTCCGCCGTTTCATGGCGAATCCCAACGTCTGGGCGTGGAAGAGCGTCGCGGCTCCGCCGCGGCCCGCGAAGCATTCGCCGTGGCGAGTGGCGCTCGAGCTGCTGATCCCGCTCGCCATCGCGGCGCTCTTCTACTACCGCGGCAAGCTCGTCCCCGCCGCGGTGGTGGGCGTCGTGGGAGTGAGCCTCTTCGCGGTGAGCCGCGCGTCGCCGGCGGCGGCCTCCAAGATCCAGCTCTTCTTCGGGCGATTCAGCTACTGGGTCGGCGAAGCCCTGACCTGGATCCTGCTGCTGCCGGTCTTCTTCCTGGTATTCACGCCGGTCGCGATCTGGTCGCGGCTCAAGCACGTCGACCCGCTCGACGCCGAGCTCGACCAGCGCAAGACCTCGTACTGGGTGGCGGCCGGGCACGATCGGCCCAAGTTTCGCTACTTCCACCAGTTCAGCGACGAGACCTACGCCGCCGCGCCGCGGAGCGGCAAGAGTCCCATCCTCATCCGGCTGGTGACGACCGTGCTGTGGCTGCTGCTGATCAACAGCCTGATCGGCGCGGGCATTCGTGCCGCCGGCTGGGCGGATCGGGCGCCGCTCGACGCGCGCGCCAATTCGAAGGTCTACGCCACGGAAACGTGGGCGCCGGAATATTTCCGTGAGCTCGCGGCCGCGAGCGCGCGCTACCGGCCGTTTCTCGGCTGGCAACGCAAGGACTTTCCGGTTTCGCCGAACACGTCGGAGCTGATCCACGTCGTGGACGGAATCCGCGAGACCACGAACGTCGCGCCACCGGACGGCGTCAAGCCACTCGAGGTCTACTTCTTCGGCGGCTCGACGGTGTGGGGAGTCGGCAGCCGCGATCGGGGCACCCTGCCCTCCGCGTTCGCGCGCGTGGCCAGCGCCGCCGGATTCCCCGTGCACGTCACCAACCTCGGCGAGGACGGCTACGTCCAGTGGCAAGAAGTGCTGCGCCTCGACGAGCGAGTGGCCGACGGAAAGACGCCGGATCTGGCGATCTTCTACGACGGCGCCAACGACGTGTTCACCCATTTCCAGACGCCGCAGGACGGCGAGCGTGAGCGGATCCACCAGAACCTGCCCAAGTGGCAGGCGCGATTCCTCGATCGCCACGACCTCGCGAGCGCGTTGATCGACACCAGCGGCGTCCACTTGCTGATGAAGATCGTCGCGAGCCGCGGCACGGCGCCGGCACCGCGCTTCAAGCTCGAATGGCCCAAGGACGTCACGGTCGAGAAGGTCGCGGCGACCGTCGCGCGCCGCCATCGCGAGGACGCCGCGTTCGCCGAGCGCATCGGTCACGAATACGGCTTCGGCGTGATGTCCTTCTGGCAGCCGACCGTGTTCACCAAGCGCCAGAAGACCGCCGAGGAGCAGGACCACGCGGCCGCCTTCGGCGACGACTTGAAGGACATCTACGTGGGAGCGCGCGCCGCGATCGGTAACCAGATCGTCGACCTCGGCGACACCTTCGCCGACGAGTCGAAGGACGTGTACATCGACTGGTGCCACGTCGGTGAGGACGGGAACGAAGTGCTCGCGCGGCGGGTGCTCGAGAACGTGGCTCCGGTGCTGCGCGCACGCCTCGCGGCACGAGGCGAGCCGAACGCGAAGTGATCGCGCGAAATCTCTGCGTACGATCGCCGCGGAGCCGCCGACACGCAGGGCTAGGGGTCCGGCGGTAGCCGACTCAGCCGGCGAGTCCCGCGAGCACCCGGTCGAGGCGCGCTTCGACGGTCTGCTCACCGTCGATCCACAGCATCCGCTCGGCGCGGACCTCGCGCAGCAGCAAACCTTCGAGCAGCGCCTGGTAGTGGCGCTGGCGCCACGGATCCGGCGTGCGGACGCCGTCGGCCACCAGCGGAATGGCTCCCCACGGCAAGAGCACGATGCGGTGAAGCCGCGCCGTGCGCTCGCGGGCCTCGCGGTGGAACGCATCGGTGCGAGCACGCGGGCCGCACCGGTAGAGAAGCCAGAACGCGAAGAAATCGACCGGCGAGCGATCGGCCACGAAGCCGCCCGCGTCTCGCTGCGCCTGATCCTCGAGCGCCTTCTGCTCGGCCCAGAGCTCGAGCAGCAGCTCCTGAAGCGCCTCGGCGGTGAGCGTGTGCAGCTCGAGGCCCATCTCGAGCCGGGCGCGCATTCCTTCCGGGATGTAGGGCAGTCCGAGCTTCGAGGCGAGCGCCTGGGCGAGCGTGGTCTTGCCGGTGCCGGCGGAGCCCGAGAACGCGATGCGCAGGTCCCGCGGATCGCTCATCCGCCGCTCGTGAGCCACGGGCGCTCACCGAGCGCGCCCAGCACCGGTCCCGCTTCGGCCAGCATCAGCCAGGTGTGCGACGCCACCTCGGGCGCGAAGCGCAGGCACTGATCGAGCGTGAGCCCGAACGCGTGCGCGAGAAACACGCGGATCACGCCGATGTGGGTGACGAGCACCCAGCGCCCGTTCTCGAGCCGCGGAGCGGCGTCGCGCCACCAGCTCTCGACTCGCTGCCCCAGGTCGCGCACCGATTCACCGCCGCCCGGGCGTGCGTCGAGGTACTCGGTCCAGTACGCCTCGACGCCGGCGGGATCGAGGGTGTTGAGCAACCGCCACGGCTGGCCTTCCCAGGCGCCCATCGACTGCTCGCGGAGCGCCGGCTCGACCTGAAGCTCGACGCCGAGCGCCTCCGCGACCGCCTCGCCCATGACTCGCGCGCGCCGCAGATCGCTGGTGAGGACACCGCTCACGCGCGGCTCGAGCCCGCCGAGCGCGGTGCGAGCCCACGCCGCCACGATCCGGGTCTGGCGCTCCCCTTCCGCCGAAAGCGGTACGTCGAGCTGACCACGCACGCTGCGCTCACCCGGCACCTCGACGGCCCCGTGACGCAGCAGATGGAGCTGCGTCACCGACGTGGACACCATCGAGGCCTGGGTGCGCGGATCGAACATGGGTCACACGCTCTACCAGATCACCACGTGTAGCGCACCGTGTAGCGAACCACCGCCTCGCCGTCCTTCGCGACCTGCACCGGGAAGTGCACGGTGCGGGCGTCGACCTTCTCGAACTCGGAGGTCTTCTTGGTGATCTCCCAGTTGACCCAGCGGAACAGGTTCTCCTTCACGATCACCTGCACCGGCTCGGATTTGTGGTTCCGGACCTTCACCTCGATGTCTTCCTCCATCCAGCGATGGTCGTTGTCGGCGCGGAAGTCGACCTGCCTGCGCTCGCCGACCACGTCGAACGCGGTGCCCATCCTGACCAGCACCTTCTCGTCCTTGGCGGTGTGGTCGATGGTGTCCTCGCCCACCAGCTCGAGGCTCTGATCGGCCGTGTCGAGCTTCGAGACGCGGATCCGGCCGCGCGGCAGCGGGATGCCCAGACCTTGCTCCTTCGAGTTCTTGAAGCGCAGGTAGACGTCGACCTTGGTGTTCGAATCGTTGCCCAGGTTGCGGTCGAGCATGGGACTGGGGAACACGCCACGCCACTGCTCGCCGAGGCCGTAGTAGACGAGCAGCTTCTCGCACGGCACCGCGCGCGCCACCG
Source organism: uncultured bacterium (assembly GCA_964650975.1). Classification (GTDB taxonomy): domain Bacteria; phylum JADJOY01; class JADJOY01; order JADJOY01; family JADJOY01; genus CAZYWA01. The sequence continues at coordinate 15,461 of CAZYWA010000005.1, read as the reverse complement.
GGAAGAGCTCGATCTGCTTGGTCGAGCGATCGGGAAGCGTGGTGGGGCGGCCGAGCGTGTAGAGGTGGTACTCGAAGAATTCCTTCTCCTGGAAACCGGTGGTCTGGTCCATCTCGAGGGCCGCGGCCTTCATCGCATACATCCGACCCATCGGTTGCGGCTGCGGGGCCCGATTCACCTCACCCGCGAGCAGCTTGAGCCGCGCGTCGTCGTAGCTCGCTCCCGACTGGTTCAAGATGCTCACCCAGGCCGCCACATCGAGCTTCCCCGAGTTGGCGTTCTCTCCCTCCGCGAAGGTCAGGTTGTAGTCGGCCCACCAGGTGATGCCTTCGGTTTCGTAGGTCACGCGGGCGCGCTGCGTACCGGGCTTGTCGGTGGCGAGCTGCCAGACGAGCGTGGGGCGCGTGATGAGACCGCCGGGAAGCTGGGGAAACTTGAGGTTCGCGTAGCCGTTGACGACCTGGATCGCGCCGTCGGCTCCACGCAGCACCAGCCCACCGGTGGTGCTCAGCAAGGTGCCGGTGAGCGTCGCCACGCTGTCGCCGCGCTGCTGCTCGACGGTGATGTCGCGATCGATGAAGCGCTCGAGCAGCTTCTGGCTGCTCACCAGATCGAACTGGTAGCTCTGCTCGAGGACGCGGGTGGCGGGATCGGTGAGCGACGTGAACGCGACGGTGGTCGGATCGATGCGCGCCGCCACGTCGGTGAACTCGACCGTCGGCGGGCTCCCGTCGACCGTGACCGGCCGTTCGTCGCGAACGATCGCGAACCCGGGCACCTCCATCGAGTAGGGCGCCGTCGAGCCCTGGCTCTCCGGCAACGGACGATAGAGGTTCGCGGGAATCGCGCCCGGTGCCGCGCTCGAGTAGATGGTGAGTGCCGTGGCGCGATCGTCGGCGGCCTCGGCTCGCGCGGCGCCGCACACCAGCAGAACCGCCCAGGTCACACGATTCAGACTCTTGGCGTTCATCGAGACCTCCTTCGGGTTCCCGGGATAGCTCACCGGCCGCCCGAAAGGTTCACGGGGTTGGCGCGGCGCTCGGCCGAGGGCTTTACTTACCCGCATGAACATCCTCGGGATCAGTGCCTACTACCACGATTCGGCCGCGTGCCTGGTGCGCGACGGCGAGATCGTGGCCGCGGCTCAGGAAGAGCGTTTCACCCGCAAGAAGCACGATCACGAGTTCCCGCTGCTCGCGAGCCGCTACTGCCTGCTCGAGGGGCAGGTCGATCCCAAGTCCCTCGACGCGGTGGTCTTCTACGACAAGCCGCTCACCAAGTTCTTCCGCATCCTCAAGACCTACCTGCACACGGCGCCCCACGGCTTCGCCTCGTTCCGGAAGGCGTTCCCGCTGTGGATGCGGCAGAAGCTCTGGATCCCGTACGAGATCGAGAAGTCGCTCGAGGAGATCGGCTACCGCATGCCGGAGACGCTGCTCTTCACCGAGCACCACGAGAGCCATGCGGCGAGCGCCTTCTTCCCGTCGCCCTTCGAGCGCGCCGCGATCCTCACCATGGACGGCGTCGGCGAGTGGGCCACCACCACGGTGGCGCAAGGCGCGGGCAACAAGATCCACCTGGTGAGCGAGAGCCGGTTTCCCCACTCGCTCGGCTTGCTCTACTCGGCCTTCACGTATTTCACCGGATTCAAGGTCAATTCGGGCGAGTACAAGCTCATGGGCCTCGCTCCCTACGGCCAGGGCCGCTACACGCAGACGATCCTCGAGCACCTCCTCGACCTGCGCGAGGACGGCTCGTTCCACATGGATCAGAGCTACTTCGACTACCTGGGCGGCCTCACGATGACCAGCGAGCGCTTCGCCGAGCTCTTCGGCGGCCCGGCGCGGAAGCCCGAGACTCCCATCACGCGGCGCGAGATGGACATCGCCAAGTCGATCCAGGACGTGACCGAGGAGGTTGTGCTGCGCATCGCGCGCCACGCGCACCGCGAGCTGGGCGAGAAGAACCTGTGCCTGGCCGGCGGCGTGGCGCTCAACTGCGTCGCGAATGGCCGGCTGTTGCGCGAGGGACCGTTCGAGAACGTCTGGATCCAGCCGGCGGCGGGCGATGCCGGCGGCGCTCTCGGCGCGGCGCTCTTCGCCTGGCACCAGCTCTACGACAAGCCGCGCACGGTGGACGGCGTCCACGACTCGATGCGCGGCTCGTACCTCGGGCCCGAGTTTTCGGACGACGAGATCGCGGGCTTCCTCGAAGGAAACCACTATCCGTTCGAGCGCGTGTCGACCTCCGACTGGCCGAAGGCGGTGGCGAAGCTGCTGGCCGACCAGAAAGTCGTGGGGCTGCTCACCGGTCGCATGGAGTTCGGGCCGCGCGCCCTCGGCCACCGATCGATCATCGGCGACGCCCGCTCACCCAAGATGCAGTCGGTCATGAACTTGAAGATCAAGTACCGCGAGTCGTTCCGGCCGTTCGCGCCCTCGGTGCTGGCCGAGCGCACCGGCGACTACTTCGAGCTCGACGCCGAATCGCCCTACATGCTGCTGGTGGCGCCGGTGAAGAAGGAGCTCTGCCGCCCGGTCGATCAGGACCCGGCGAAGGACATCATGGAGTGGGTGAACGAGGAGCGCTCGAGCATCCCGGCGATCACCCACGTCGATTACTCGGCGCGCGTCCAGTCGGTGTCGAAGGAGCGCAGCCCGCGCTACCACGCGCTGATCCGCGCCTTCGAGGAGCTGACCGGCTGCGGGGTCATCATCAACACCTCGTTCAACGTGCGCGGCGAGCCGATCGTGTGCACGCCCGAGGACGCCTACCGTTGCTTCATGCGCACCGAGATGGACGCGCTGGTGCTGGAGGATTTCATCCTCTTGAAGAGCGCCCAGCCCAAGTTCGCGGACGCGGCCGACTGGAAGCAGGAGTTCGTACTGGATTGAGATCGCGCGCGCCTGGACACGCGCGCGCGACGCGGGCTACCGTTCGCGGTAGGGAGACTCGGCTTGCGACGACTGCGCCACATCGGAGTGCTGCTCGGAGAGATCCTCCGCTACTCGGTCGTGAACCGGATGTGGTGGCCGCTGCCGGTCGTCGGGACCCTGCTCTTCCTCGGCCTCATCGTCGCGGGCGGATCGGCCGCGGCGCCCTTCATCTACACGCTCTTCTGATCTGCGGGCGTCTCGAATTCGAGCGCCCCAAAACGCCGCGGTACCACTAGATCTTGTGGTACCATCCGCGCCCGCTACAACCGCGAGGACTCCCTGGGGGGATGATGTCCGGAGAGCATGGGGAATGTGCAGCTAACACCCGACCGAAACCGAACCCACTGACCCGACGCAGCTGCGGCGCTCTGCTGGCGCTCGTGGTGGCGTTTGCCGTGCCGGCTCGGGCGGACGAATACGTCACGCTCAAGAGCGGCGACAAGGTCACCGGCACACTCAAGAAGCTCGACAAGAAGACCCTCGAAATCGAGACCGCGTATGCGGGGACTCTCGAGATCGACTGGACCCAGGTGGTGTCGCTTCAGTGCGACCGCCCGGCCGTGGTGTGGACCGTGAGCGGCGAGCGCATCGCCGGCACGCTTTCCGCCACCGCCGGGGGCCAGCTCCAGATCCAGCCGCCGGGCGGGGCTCCGGTCGCCATCGACCTCGCGAACGTGAAGCGCATCCGCCTCGCGGGTGCGTCGTGGACCGGCGCTCTCACGGTCGCCGCCCGCGACACCGAGGGCAACTCGAGCACCCTCGGCGCGCTGCTCAACGGCGAGCTGGTCCGCACCACCGAGATCAACGAGCTCAAGCTCAAGGGCATCTTCCGCTACGGCGAGAACCAGAGCGCCGTGAGCGAGGCCAACTGGTACACGCTGGGCCGCTATCGGCACGACGTGGCCGGGCCGGTGTTCGTCTACGTGAGCGCCGAGTTCATGCAGGACCGCTTCAAGGACATCGACCTCAACACGATTCTCTCCGGCGGTCTGGGCGTCACGATCCTCGACGAGGACTGGGCCACGCTCTCGAGCGAGGCGGGCCTGGCCTACGTGCGGAACAGCTTCCGCACCAATCCCGACGAGTCGCATCTCGCCGGGCGCGTGGGCATGGACGCGCTGGTCGACCTGCCGCTCGGGCTGGCGTTCACGGACAGCCTGGTTTACGTGCCGAATTTCGAGACCACCAACGACTGGCAGGCGCGCAACGAAGCAGCCATCGCCACCGAGATCGCGGCCGGCTGGAAGGCCAGCATCGGCATGATCCTGGAGTTCGACGACAAACCCGAGCCGGGCCGCCGTCAGGACGACGAGACCTACTACCTCGGAATCGGCTACGCGTTCTGACGGCATGGAACGCGCCGTTCACCCGCGATTGGGTCGCGCGATCGCCTGCCTGGCGCTCGCGGCCCTCGCGTCGTGCCGCGTCGACACGCTCTTTCCGCTGTCGCTCGCGACCTCGAAGGGCACCGACGGCGGGCAGCCCGTGAGCGTCCTCTCGATGCTCGACGAGTCGGGCTCGACCTCGACGTCCGGCGCCTACATGTCCTTCTATCCGGCCAGCAACGGCTACAAGGGGATCTTCACGTTCCAGGCTCCCTCGGGTCTCGACTCGAGCACCGTCGGCACGATCGGGATCGCGGTCAACTATCGCGGCGACGCGGTGTCCACGCAGCGCTGGACCTTCGAGCTCTACGACACCACCACGCAGACGTGGACGGTGATCGGCGACAACACCGGCGCCACGACCGGCGTCTGGATCATGCTCGAGCTCTCGGTCAGCACCAACGCCTCGCACTACGTCGCGAGCGACGGCACGATCCAGCTTCGCTACGCGACCACCGGCACCCCCAACTCGAGCAAGCTCGACTACGTGGCGATGACGCTGAGCAGCGCGCCGCCCGACTCGAACGGGATCTCCACCGCCTTCAGCGGCAGCTACGACTACAACAACCCGAACGAGGTCGCGTACGTCGCGGATCACCCCTTGCAAGTCACGGGCGTGGGGCCGGACAAGCTCGCGGCGCTGCGCGAGGCGAACCCGTCGCTCTCCGCCCTCTACTACATCAAGATCGCCGGCGTGCACGGGCCGGACACGGTTCCGCCCAACGGCGATCCGCAGTGGGCCGGAGTCGTCTCGCAGAACCTGCTGTGGAAGGGTGCCAGCGGGGCCTACGTCACCAGCGGCAACAACGGCTGGTACTACGTGAACGTCCAGGACCCCAACAAACGCGCCAAGTGGTGGACGCTGCAGCGCGCGGTCCTCGACCAGTACATGACCTATTACGACGGCATCTACTTCGACAACACCCACACCATCAACGCCGATTTCACCGACATCGTGAGCGAAGAGCCGTCCGGTTACGACGACACCCAGTACTACGCGGCGCTCGCCTCGCTGCTCGCCAGCGCGCGCAGCGCCTACCCCGGCAAGAAGATCGTCTTCAACACCTACGCCGGATGGGAGAATCCCGGGTACCGAGGGATCGAGCTCTTGTCCTCGGCCGACGGGCTCTTCTTCGAGGGATTCAGCGCCAAGACGCTGCCCGGCTTCTTCACCAAGCCGCGGCTCTTGCAGCAGATCGCCGACTTCCAGACCATCGTGCGCAGCGGCAAGCAGGCGGTGGCGATGGACTACTCGTCGGGCTCGGACATCGCGCTGCGCACGTTCACGCTTGGGTGCTACTTGATGGTTCTCGACCCCAACTCGCTGCGGCTCTTGACCGACCCGGACCTCGACACCGACGTGCAGCAGTGGCCCGAGAACTCGCTCGATCTCGGCGCACCGCTCGGCGACTACTACACCAACGGCGCGGGGCTCCTGGAGCGCGATTTCGCGGGCGGGCGCGCGATCGTGAACCCCGAGGACTCGGTCACGCGCACGTATACCGTCGACCCGGCGGCGGCGAAGAAGCTGGTGGTGAGCGGCGGGGGCGCCTGGCCAGCGACCGGTTCACTCGATTGGCAGCCGGTCTCGGGTACCCTGTCGATGGCTCCCATGACCGGCCTGGTGCTGCAGAACACCCCGCACTGAACCACGACCGAAGCTGATGCCCATCGAACGCTCGCGGACTCGCCGGCCGGCGGGAAAGCGCGCGAGCGCTCCGGCGCGGGAAACGCGGGCTCGGACGGGCGAGGATCGGCCGCTGCTCAAGCTCACGCTCGAGCCGCCGGGCCTCACGGTGTCGGGCGGCGGCACCGCGCTCGAGATCACCACCAGCGAACGGCCCGCGGTGGGCGGGCGGCCCGCGCTGCGCGGCGACGTGCGCGGCGGCTTGCTGCGCGTCGAGCGCGGCGGCGTGCGGCTCGCGGGCCTGGTGGTGTCGTTCCCTCGCTCGCGGCTCACCTTCGACGGCAACGTGCTCTCCGCCAAGCGCGGCATGAAGGTCGGCCTCCAGGTCCACGCGGATCCGCTCGACCTCGACGATTTCCTCGACCGCCTCGAGCCGGTGCGCGCCGCGATCGCCCACGGCAAGGGCGGCGGCGCGCGACGCGGGCGGAACGCCCACTGGCCCGAGATCGCGGTGCATCTCGATCTGCGCCGGGTGCACTATCGGCGCAAGACCATCGACACGATCGCCGGCGATCTGCGCGTCAAGCGCGGCTCGCTGTCGCTCGATCCGATCTCGTTCCGCACCGCCGGCGGCGCGTTCCACGGCTCCATCGAAGGTCCCGGCACCGCGCACCCCGGCACACGCATGAGCGGCACGCTCAAGGCGCCCGACCCGGCGCCGTTCCTGGAGCTGGCAGGTCTGCCGACCATCGCGTCGGGCGCCCTCGACGCCGCGTTCGACGTCACGTTCCCGCGCGGCGGCTGGAAGAACGGCGGACGAGGATCGTTCCGGATCGACCTGACGAAGGGCCGCTTGCACACCGTGCAGGTCCTCGCCGAGGTGCTGTCGCCGCTGATTCCGGGGATGGTGTCGGGAGTGCTGTCGCCATTTCGCCGGCTGATCGAGCTGGATGCGCTCGGCACGCGCTTCGACCGGCTGCGCTTCGAGGGCGACCTCAAGGCCGGACGGGTGCAGCTGCGCGTCGGCCACATCGAGGCGTTCGGCATGACCGTGCACGTCACCGGATCGATGGTGCTGGCGTCGGCCGATCTCGACCTCAAAGGCACGGTGCGGATCGACGCCACGCTGCTCGACTGGATCGGCGTCGAGCGGCTCATGGGTCCGCCGATCTTCACCATCCCCATCACGGTGCGCGGCGCGCTGCCCACGCCGCGGGTGCTGCCGGACCTCGACGAGCTCAAGAAGCTCGCGTCGAGCCTGAGCCTGCGCCGGCTTCCCGGCCGGCTGCTGGGAGACGTGAACCGCCGGCTGCGCTCGCTCGCGGGGCTCGACCGGAAATCCGCCGCGGCGATCGCGGCCACGTCCTCGGTCGCGCCCGCGGCCACGGGCGGCCCCAAACCCGGGAAACGGAGCAAGCGCCGCCGTCGCAAGGGCAAGACCAAGCCCGCTGGCTGACATGGCGCTCGCGCATTCGTACTGGCCGGCTGACCCATCGGAGCCGGTCCTCGAAACCACCGTCGGATCGATTCTTCACGACGCGGCGTCTCGCGCGCCGGACCAGCTCGCCGCGATCGCGTGGGGCCTGGAACCGGGGAGCCGGCGCACCTGGACGTTCGACCAGCTGCTGCGCGATGCGCGGCGCACCGCGCGGGCGCTGCTCGCGCGCTTCGAGCCGGGCGAGCACGTGGCGGTGTGGGCTCCCAACCTGCCCGAGTGGCTGCTGCTCGAGCTCGGGGCGGGGCTCGCCGGGCTGGTGATCGTCACGGTCAATCCCGCGTACCGGCCGCGCGAGCTCGATTACGTGCTGCGCCAGTCGCGCGCTGCCGGGCTCTTTCACGTCGCGAGCTTTCGCGGCAACCCGATGGCGGAGGCCGTGGCGGAAGTGCGCGCCGGGCTTCCCGGGCTCCGAGAAGTGGTGGCGATCGAGGACTGGGACGCATTTCTGGCGAGCGCCGGCGGCGATCGCGCGCTGCCGGACGTGACGCCCGACACTCCCGCGCAGATCCAGTACACCTCCGGCACCACCGGCTTCCCGAAAGGGGCGCTGCTCGGCCACCGCAGCCTCACCAACAACGCGCGTCTCTACGTGCGGCGCTTCGGCGTCGGGGAGGGCGACGTCTACGCGCACGCGATGCCGTTCTTCCACACCGCGGGCTGCGTCCTCTCCGCGCTCGGACCGATGCAGGTCGGTGCCGCGCACGCGTTCTTGCCGGCCTTCGACCCCGCACGCGCGCTCGAGCTGATCGAGCGCGAGCGCGCCACCCACTTCCTGGGCGTTCCGACGATGCTCATCGCGATGATGGAGCAGCCGGGCTTCGGCGAGCGCGATCTCTCGGCGCTGCGCGCGGTGGTGTCGGGAGGCGCGAATGTCCCGCCCGAGGTGGTGCGCTCGATCGAGTCGCGGCTAGGCGCCCAGTTCGCGATCGTCTACGGGCAGACCGAGGCGTCGCCGGTGGTGACGCAGACCAAGCTCGACGACGCGCCAGCGGACAAAGCGGAGACGGTCGGCGTGGGGCTGCCCGGCACCGAGGTGAAGATCGTCGATCCACTGAGCCAGACGGTGGTCTCGACGGGTACGGTCGGCGAGCTCTGCACGCGCGGTTACCTGGTGATGCGCGAGTACTTCGACAGCGCCGCGGCGACCGCGAGCGCGATCGACCGCGAGGGCTGGCTTCACACCGGCGACCTCGGCACCATGGACGAGCGCGGCTATTGCCGGATCACCGGGCGGCTCAAGGACATGGTGATCCGCGGGGGCGAGAACCTGTTTCCCGCCGAGATCGAAGCGACGCTCCACGAGCACCCGGCCGTGATCGAGGCGGCGGTGATCGGCGTACCCGACCCCAAGATGGGCGAGGAGTTGGCGGCCTTCGTGCGAACCGACTCCGCCACCCGGCCCGCGGTCGCCGAGCTGCGCGCGCACGTCCGCGAACGCCTCGCCGCGCCCAAGACGCCACGCTACTGGATCTTCCTCGACAGCTTCCCGCTCACCGGCTCGGGCAAGATCCAGAAGTTCGTGTTGCGCGAACGCTGGGAGCGGGGCGATTTCGCCGCCCTTGGCGGGCCTGAGCCGCGCGCCGGGAGGAGCTCGTGACCGGAACCCATTATGCCGTCTGTCACCTGTGCGAGGCGATGTGCGGCCTCGAGATCTCTCACGAAAACGGCCGAATTTCGGCAATCCGCGGCGACGCGCAGGACCGCTTCAGCAACGGTCACATCTGCCCCAAGGGAGTGGCGCTGCAGGACGTCCAGCACGACCCCGACCGGATCCGCGAGCCGCTGCGGCGGGTCGGCGATCGCTGGGAGCCGGTGTCGTGGAAGGCGGCGCTCGACGAGACCGCCGACCGCATCGCCGCGATCCAGCACGCGCACGGCAAGAGCGCAATGGCGCTCTACATCGGCAATCCCACGGCGCACAGCGCCAGTGCGTTGCTCTTCGGCCTGCCGTTTCGCGACTTCCTGCGCTCGCACAACAACTACTCGTCCAACTCGGTCGATGCGCTGCCGCGGCTCATGACGTCGTACTTTCTGTACGGCAACCAAGCGCTCATCCCGGTCCCCGACCTGGAACGCACCGAGTTCCTGCTGATCCTCGGCGCCAACCCGGTGGTGTCGAACGGCAGCGCCATGGCGGCTCCCGGGATCGCGGGGCGGCTGAAGCAGATCCGCGCGCGGGGCGGGAAGATCGTGGTGGTCGATCCGCGCCGCACCGAGACCGCCGACGCGGCCGATCAGCACCTGTTCATCCGCCCCGGCAGCGACGCGCTGCTGCTTGCGGCGCTGGTGCGAACCATCCAGCACGAAGGTCTCGGTCATCCCGGACGACTCGACTTCTTCACCAATGGACTCGACGAGGTACGCGAGCGGCTGGCGCCCTTCACTCCCGAGCGCGTCGTGCCCGCGACCGGCATCGACGCGCAGACGATCCGCAAGCTGGCGCGCGAGTTCGCCGCGGCGCCGCGAGCGGTGTGCTACTCGCGCATGGGTGCCTGCGTCCAGGAATTCGGCGGGCTGGCGACCTGGCTCACCGATGTGCTGAACGTCGTCACCGGCAATCTGGACCGCCCGGGGGGCTGGATGTTCTCGACGCCGGTGGTGGACCTGGCCGGGGTCGCCACGCTGCTCGGCCAGCGCGGCAGCCACGATCGCTGGCGCAGCCGTGTCAGCGGCTTGAAGGAGTTCACCAGCGAGCTACCGGTCGCCGTGTTCGCGGAAGAAATGGACACGCCCGGCGAAGGGCGTATCCGTGGACTGGTCGCCCACGCCGGAAATCCGGTGCTTTCGCTGCCCAACGGCGGCCGCGTCGAGAAGGCCCTCACCGGGCTCGATTTCTTCGTCGCCATCGACATCTACCGGAACGAAACCACCCGCCATGCGAATTTCATCCTGCCGCCCAGCTGGGGGCTCGAGCACGATCATTTTCCGATGCTCGCGCAATCGCTGGCGGTGCGGAACGTGGCGCACTTCTCGCCCGCGCTCTTTCCCAAGCCCGAGGGCACGCTCCACGATCACGAGATTTTCCTGGAGCTGATCGAGCGCCTGGGCGAGCGGCGCGGCGGTCTGTGGCGGACGATCGCACGCGCCGGGGTGAAGCTCGGCCGCAAGCTCGGCCCGCGCGGCATGCTCGACCTCTGGATCCGGACCGGACCGCACGGCGATCGCTTCCTTCCGTGGTCGAAGGGGCTGAGCCTAACGAAGCTGATCGCGAAGCCGCACGGCGTCGATCTGGGGCCGCTCGAACCGCGCATTCCGGGCCGGCTCGCCACGCGATCGCGAAAGATCGAGCTCGCAGCAGCGCCGCTGCTCGAGGACCTGCCGCGGCTGGAGCGCAAGATCGCCGGCGCGCCGGCGAACGTCGCGAGCGCGCAACCCTTGGTGCTCATCAGCCGCCGTCAGCTCCTCACCAACAACTCGTGGATGCACAACAGCCCGCGCCTGGTGAAAGGACGCGACCGCTGCACGCTGCTCATGCACCCCGACGACGCGCGCGGCCGCGCGCTCGCGACCGGCGACCGCGCCACGGTCGCGTCGCGCGTCGGCGCCATCGAAGCCCCGGTCGAGGTCAGCGACGAGATGATGCCCGGAGTGGTCTGCATCCCCCACGGCTGGGGCCACGCCCGCGCCGGCGATTCGCTGGGCGTCGCCTCGACTCACCCGGGAGTGAGCATCAACGACGTCACCGACGAACGCCTCTTCGACGCCGTCACCGGTGCCTCGCAGCTGAGCGGCGTGCCGGTCACCGTGGCACGCGTCGTGTGACCGCCACCCGCCGGAGACCGGCGGGCTCCAACACCCGCGACCCGACACGCTCCAGTGGAGCGCGACGGTCTCCGGCGCGCGAGCCCCGGCTACTGCACCGTCACGAAGATCGAGCCGAAGTCGCTGCCTTCCTGGTCGACCTGGAAGGGCGCCGAGAACGCGTAGAAGAACAGCACCTCGAGTCGGTACTCGCCTGGAGCGGCATCCGGGTGCGCCGTGAGGTCGACCTCGACCGAGCAGTGGCGAGTGGCGGATTTGGCCGGCTTCCCCACGGTGGCGTCGATCTGCTCGAGCGCCTTCAGCGTGTCCGCGTCGGGCTGATTGAGCGTCGCCAGATCGCAGGACGTGAGCGTGCCGCCCTCTGCTTGACCGGCGTGCACGTCGAGCACCGTCTTCACGCTCTCGCCCGGATGGAGCGTGATCGCGAGCTGGCCGCCGCCCCTCTTGCTACAGCTCGAAAGGACCGTCAGCGCGAGGAGGATGGACGCCGCGCGGGCGGCGCGAGAGCGTGGGAATCGCATGCTGGGAAGAATCGTCGGCGCTCGGCCGGGATGGCAACGCCCTGGAAGTACCGGCATGGTCCGCGAAGAAACGAAAACGGGCGGGAAAGGCTCGCGGCCCTTCCCGCCCGTGGCTAGAAGCCGATGACGTCGAACGTCAGGGCGCGGAAACGAACGACTGGAAGCCGTCCTCGTAGATCGAGCCGCTGGCGCCCGTCTTGAGGCTCAGCGCCCCGAGACGAACCAGATCGACGGCCGAGTTGCTGTTGTCGATCCCGCTGACCGTGGTCATCAGGGTGTTGTCGATGTAGAGCTTCATGACTCCGTCGTTCGAGTTGGCGTTGGTCGCCTTGGTGAGCTCGAACCCGATCAGATGAGGCCCGGTGCTGATCGTGAAGAAGCCGCTGTCCTTCTGGGTGTTGTCGTCCTGCCGTGCACGCGCCTCGATCGAGTACTGGACTCCCTGGCGCTTGAGCACGATCGCCATGATGCGGCGCGGGTTGGCCTGATTGGTGAACGCCAGGAACACGCGCGCGCGGAACGCGTTGTTGGCCATGCCCGGATCGAACGTGTTCGGGTCGAGATAGAACTGCGCGCGGTAGTAAGGCTGACCGGTGGGCGTGTCGTCCTCGACGTACATGCCGGCGGTGTCGTTGACGATCGCGTCGAGGCCCCAGACCGTGGTGTTGAGGGCGGCCGCGTGATCGACCACGAGGCTTCCGTTGTCGGTGTTCGCGACATTCCAGCCGGTCAGGTCACCGGTCTCCACACCGTCCGTGAAGAGCGGCGCGGTGAACGGACCCGTGAAGTTGAAGTTGATCGTGCCGCTGATTTCGTACGACAGGGTCGGCGACAGGATGAAGTCGATCGGCGTGATCGTGGTGCCGGGGTTCAAGAGCGACAGCGAATCCGACGTGCCGTGCGCATCGGGCATCTGCACGGCGAACGTACCGTTGAAGGGCACCGCTGTCGGCGCGTTGATCGGGTCCGGAAGCACCGAGATCGTCGCCGTGACGTTGACCGGCACCTGCATCGCCACCCCGCCCGTGATCGGATCGACCGGGCCGGATGGGACCGGCTGGAGGTGGTCGAAGGCCAGCGAGAGGTTGGTGGCGGTCACCTTGAGAATGCAGATCGCGTTGGAGGGGAAACAGAACGTGACGTCGCTCATGGTGAGCGTGGTGTCCGAGATGCTGAGCAACCCGGTGTCGGTGTCGTAGCTGAAGTCGACCGTGCTCCCGGGCTGGACGAACGACGTCTGCGTGTTGGTCGCGCAGCTGGGGGGCGTGCAGTTCGAGGTCGCGGCGAGCGTCAGCACCGCCTTGTTGTTGGTGCCTGGAACCGGCCCGACGGGTGTTGCGTGCGTCGTGTAGACCACCGCTCCCGCCGGAGACACGCTGGCGAGAAGCACGACACTGAGCGCGGCGACGAGCCACGCAGCACGATGCGGTGCGCGAACCTGGTCGTTCATTCGATCGTTGCGATACCTGCGATTCATTTACGTCCTGCCCTTTCTTCCAGCCACCACCGGTGGCTCAACCGTTTTCCCCTGGCGTGCTCGACGGCTCGACACCGAGGCCCACTCGAAACGCCAATCCCCTACCGTAATCGTAACTGTTCCCTCGCCGCTCGCGCCACTCCGCCTCCCGCTCCCCGCCTCGGCGGTTCGACCGGGTCGCGAGGAAATCCGCGGATTTCGCTGTGATTCCGGTGCTCACCGGGCACGGGTGGTGCATTGCAGCATCCGTCGCGCGACGCTCGTGAAGGCGTACCCGGGGAACGGATAGAGGCCGGAGATCCACCGGTGCGGACCCGCTCGCCGCACCATTCACGGAAGCATCCGCGAGGGGTTGGCGCGAAGCGCTGCATGCCACTGCCGCCGTCGCTCGCCGGTTGTCGGCCGATGCCAACGGCCGTTCGCGGCTAGCACGCCAGTCACGAAAGCGTCGCGTCGCGCCCGCCGCGCGGAAAATCAGAACCGCGTTCGATCCTCGGCGTCAGCGAATTCACCATCGGTTTTAGCATCGATGTTTCAGGTACTTCGGTTCGCTCGTCGCGGGCCCTCACCGCTCCCGCACGACGCCAGTGACACTTCCCGTCAGCACGATGACGGATTCACGAACGGCTCGTCCCTTGCTCATGTGCAGGTCCTGCAACAGGGCGATCGCCGATGGCGACCACCGTCGTGAGGCGCAACATCATGAGATCGAATCCGCGAAGCCAGGGACCGCGGCGCCGGCGCGGCGCCCCCGAGCACCAAACCGAACGACGCCGGAGCCCGCGCGTGCGCGTGCACGTAGCGCTGCGCATGCGAAGCCTCGACGTCGCGTGGTCCGCACAGGCCGTCGAGCTCAGCTCGTGCGGGCTGCTCGCGGAGACGCCGCGCTTCATGCCGCCTTCGAGGCGGGTCGAGGTGCGCTTCACTCCTCCGGGTAGCGAAGAGGAGCTGACCTTCGAGGGACGAGTGGTGCGCTTCGACCGGCCGCGCGAGGGCCGCCCCGAGCGCCGCATCATGGCGCTCGAGATCTTCAGTGCCGATCCGGCCATCCAGGAGCGCCTCGCCGCGGCGCTGCGAACCGGCGTCGCTCATCCCGGGGGGACTTCCGGAGCGCACGAGTCCGGCGACTCCTCGGCCGATCCGGAGCCGGGTTCGCGCGCTCCGTTCGGCGCTTCGTGGATCGCGCTGGGCTTGGTGGCGGTCCTGGCGTCGTGCCCGAACGGAGCACCGCCCGAGTTCCAGGGAATCCTGGCGCTCACCAGCTCGCACGATGCGCAGGGCCAGCCGTCGATCCTGCTCGAATGGAAGAAAGCCTACGCCAGCGTCTCCTTCAGCTACCAGGTGTTCGCCGCCGTCGACCGCGATCCCGCGACCGGCTCCGGCTCCGCCGATCTACTCGGATCGTTCGACTCGGCGGCGCTCTCGACCGTCGTCGATCCGCGCAGCTTCTTCTCGCCCTCGCCGCCCGCGGACTATCGCGACCGCTCGTACCGGTTCGTGGTGGTCGCGATCGACGACCAGGGCCTCACCACGCCGAGCGCCGTGGGCGCGATCGTGCCGAGCGCCGAGGACGCCTGCGGCTGCCAGCTCACCCCCACCGTCAACGTCCCCGGTACGGGCGCGGTTCCGTTGCTCGCCAGCTGCTCCTGGACCGAGGTCGAGGGCGGCGAGGCGTGCCACTGGACGGCGCGCACCAACGTGCTCAACTCCGATCCCGCCGAGCCCGATCCCTACGGCCTCTTGCGCGCCGAGCTCTACTTCCATCCGCAGGCGGCCGCGGCGCGCCCGGTGGTGCTCGCGCTCCACGGCGGCACCGGCTACAGCGCCGCCGGCCTCGAGTACGCGACCGTCGCGCTCGCGAGCCACGCCGTGACCGGCGAGGGCGGCAGCCACACCAAGGGCTACTTCGTGCTGGCGCCCGAGATGCGCGATTCGTTCGCCGGCCAGGCCGGCACCACCGCCGAAGGCGAGGAGATCGCCCGCATCCAGAGCGCGATCGACATCGTCGGGTTCTTCACCGGCCTCGTCACTCCGGGCGACGGCCGCTACCAGTCGGCGCTCGCGGCGCTGCTCTCGCCCGACTTCCGCCACATGGCGGTGTCGGGCGGCTCGGACGGCGGCGTCACGTCGGCGGCCTTGGTGGCGTCACCGCCGGGACCGCTGCCCTTCCCCAACACCAACATCGAATTTCCGACGGTGCCGTTCCGCGACAACATCCGCGCGGTGCTGATCGTGGCGCCAGGAGCCACCGCCAG
>CAZYWA010000004.1:0-44489 GCA_964650975.1 uncultured bacterium | reverse complement strand
GCGTCTGAACCAAGATGAACGCCTGCGGCTGCGAGGGACCGCAGCCCTCCGACTAGCAAACGCAGACGCTCGAGCCATTTCCCGCCACGCATGCCGCTGATCCAGGCGGCTGAATTTCTTTCGTCTACACCCTCTCACAGCGCGTAAGGCATCCCTCGTCAGTCGGCTCGGGACCTTCTACTTCCCGTTACACCCGAACCGACAGCTCGCGTGGATCTCATGCCGGCGCCGAGAGGCGCCCGGCGAACGCAGTGAGCGACTCGGGGGTGGGGCCTCGAAAAAATCTTGCCCCTTTTGGGGCGGAGGGCGGGAACAGCCCCCCGGGAGGCGGGTGGGGAGTGCGTCTTGACCGGTGCTCGACGGCGTGCGGATGATGCGCCGTGCGGACTCTGCTGCGACGTGATCGGGGGCGCTCGTGAAGGGAAATGGAGCAGCGAGTGAGCTGACGCCCCTATTCCGGCGGCTGGCGAATCGAGCGGCGCTCGGAGCTGGTATCGCCGTCGGGGTGCTGGTGCTGTTCGCGATGACCACCACCTACGTGGCGCCGAACGAAGTGGGGATCCTCGAGAGCCGGCTGGTTCCGCCGCGCGGCATCCGGCCCGAGCTGATCCAGGGCGGGCGCCTGCATTTCTTGATGCCCGGACAGACAATCCACCGGTTTCCCACCGACCTCCAGCTCGTTCAGTTCAACAGCGGAAGCGAAGGGCACACCGGGCGGCACAGCCGCCGCGAGCGCCTCGAGCCGTCGATCGAGGTGAACACGTCCGACGGCTCGCGAGTGGGCGTGGACGTGGCGGTCGTCTATCGCATCGAGAACGCGTTCACGATCATGCAGCAGGCCGGTCCCGGGCGGCAGTTCGAGAACAACACCCTCATCCCCAAGGTGATCTCGGCGCTCAAGAAGAACCTGGGCGAGATGGTCGCCGAGGACTTCTACGACGTGCACAAGCGGGTCGCGCGCCAGACCGCGGCACAGCAGCAGATCGGCGACGAGCTGCAGGGGAAGGGGCTGGTGGTCGAGCACGTCCTGGTGCGGCAGTACTACTATAACAAGGACTACCAGCAGCAGATCGAGGAGAAGAAGATCCAGGATCAGCTCAAGTTCACCCGCCAGTCCGAGTCCGAGGCGGCGAAGGAGCTGGCCAAGAAGCAGGAGATCGACGCGCAGGGGAAGGCCAACGTGGCGATCGAGACCGAGCGCGGCGGCGCGGAGGTCACCAAGATCAAGGCGGAGGCCGACGCGTACAAGCGCAAACGCCAGGCGGAGGCCGACCTGCTGGTCAAGCTGGCCGATGCGCAGGGCACCGAGCTCGAGAACGCGGCTTACCAGGGCGGTGGATCCGAGAATCTCGTGGGCCTGCAGATGGCGCAGGTGCTCCAGGGGCTCGACGTGGTGCTGGTTCCCTCGGGAGGGAAGACCGGCTTCAACCCGCTGGATCTGAATCAGACGCTCGAGCTCTTCGACGCGAGCACCACGGGCCCCGTCGCCAAGGAGGCCAAGCCATGAAACGTCGAGCCGGTTGGCGAAGAGCGCTCGGTTGGTGGCTGCCGTTCGTCGCGGCGGCGCTGTCGGGCACGGGCTGCATGCGGTCGACGGGCGCGACCGAGGTCGGAATCCGGATCGGCAAGCTCGTCGGCGCCGACCGGATCGTGACGCCCGGCACCACGGTGCTGGTGCTGCCGGTGCTGCACGACTGGTACTCGTACGACACGCGGACCCAGAATCTCGAGATGAAGATGACGCCGGAGCAGAACGACGAGCTCGAGTTCAAGACTCGCGACGGCAACGACATCGGCGTCGACGTCACGATCCTCTACCACGTCGACGCCCAGAAGGCGCCGGCGGTGCTGCGGCGGGTGGCGAGCGACATGAGCGAGCTCGAGCTGGCGGTGGTGCGCCCGCTCAGCCGCTCGATCCCGCGCGACTCGCTGAACGAGCTCTCGTCCGAGGAGTTCTACGATTCGGACCTGCGGGCCGCGAAGGAGCAGCGGGCGCTCGAGAACCTCGCGGCGGCGCTCGCGCCTTACGGCGTGGTGGTCGAGCGGGTGGTGCTCGGCAACTACCGCTTCCATGCCAAGTACCAGGAGGCGATCGATGCGAAGAAGGTCGCCGATCAGGCGGTGAACAAGAACCGCTCGGCGGCGGAGGCGGCGATCAAGGAGTGGGAGCGGGATCTCGAGACCACCAAGGGCCAGGTGGGCCAAGTGATCGCCGCGGAGCGCGGCAAGGCGCAACAGGTCCACATGCAGGCGGACGCCTACTACGAAGCGAAGACCCTCGAGGCCGACGCGACGCTCGCGGAGAAGACCGCGAGCGCGCAAGGCATTCGCAAGATGCGCGAAGCGATCGCAGGCGGCGGCGGACGGACCATGGTGAAGCTCAAGGTCGCCGAAGCGCTGCAGGGAAAGCGCATCGTCCTGTTCCCTACCTCCGACAGCGCCCTCGGAGTCCAGAGCACGAACGTGAACCAGTTCCTGGAGACGATGGGCTTGAAGGCGGTGTCGGAGCGGCCCGCGCCGCCGCATTGAGAGGGCTGGCCGGGATTCCCGCGAGACGGTACCCGGAGAGCGCGGAACAGCCCGCGCACTACTGGTACAGCGTGATTCCGTTGGTGGTGTCCCATTCGGCCACGACCTTGCCGTCTTCGTCGCTCAGTGCGATCGAGGCGACTCCATGCGGTTTGAGGAGCTGCGAGAGCTTTTGCATGGAGTCTCGCTTTGCGTCGCGAGAAAGGTCGAACCAACGAGCAGCGACTTGAGCGGTGAACTTTCCCGCATTGATCGGATAAATCGTGCTGATGGGGATGACGTTCCTCATGTCGCCTTCGCTCAGCGGAGGCGTTGACGGAATCAACAGCCGGATCAGCGCTATGACGACCAGCAAAATCCCGATGACCGCCGCGATCTTGAGAATCTTCGGCAGCGCCGAGGGACGGCCCGCCCGTTCGTCGCGCGCGGTTTGCTTGGCCTTGACCTCGGCGGTTCGCGTCTTTTCCTTCTTTTCCCTCTTCTCCTTCTCGCTGGTGCGCCCCGTCTTGCGCTCGTAGCGGGGCGCCTCGTGGTCCCGCACCGTGCCGGTTCCCTTGCGCGGTGCGGGGGGGGATGCGAAATCGGGGACCTCGGGGGTCATCGACTCGCCCGAGAGCAGCCGCCGGGTGGCCTCCTCGAACGCGTCTTGTCGGTTCTTGTAGACGCGTCCGGTGCCGCCAGCGCCGTCGTCCGCGGGCGCGCTGGGAGGCTGCGGTGTGGCGCTCGGTGCCTGGCCCACCACGTGCGGGACGGCCGCAGCCGGCCGAGCCGACACGCCAGCCGACGGAGTAGGCGCCGCGGGCCGTGGCGGCGGGCTCGTTTGCGGGAGCTGATAGCTCGAGGCCCCGCCCCCGTCGCGCCCCGACGCGGCGGCCGCGGGCGCGGGCGGCTCGGCCACGCCGATCACGTCGGCGAGCCGCAGCCGGATGACGCTCGCCAGCAGCCGCTCGCGGCTGAGCGGCAGCGCCGCTTCCATCTGGCGCACCGAGGTGCGGCCGTTGATGAACGTGAGCAGCATCCGGTCGGTGTCGTCGAGATGCGCGTTGCGGTTGATGTTCTGGGGATCGAAGGTCGGCAGCACCTCGAGCAGCGCTTCCTCGTCGTAAAACGGCAAGGCGTCGTCCCACAGCACGACGCCGCGGCCGACCAGCTTGAGGATCACGCGTGCGACCGAGTCCTCGGTGAGCCCGGTCAGCTCGATGATCTGCGCGACCGTGTAGTGGCCGCTGATCGAGGTGAGCACGATGCGATCGTCGGGCTCGAGCTCGAGCTTCATCCACTGGTACCGCGGATGGAGCGTCGGTACCTTGTTGCGCAGCACTTCCGGGACGTAGAGCTTCTCGGTATCCATGGACTCGCTCGGGCGCTCGGTTCGAGGGTATAGCATGCAGCACGCCCGCCGGGTCCGCATCGGCGCACCGTGGACGCGCTCGCGCAATGCAATCGACAGGGTGAATCAAAAGACGAACCAGATTGGGAGTTCATCCTATGAGTTACGAGGACGTGCTGTACCACGCCGCGGACGGAGTGGCGCGCATCACCATCAATCGGCCGCAGCGCCTCAACGCGGCGACGGCACTGACCACGCATGAGCTAGCGCAGGCCTTCACCGAGGCCTGGATGGACGACGACGTGGGCGTGGTGGTGCTCACCGGATCGGGCGACCGCGCGTTCTGCACCGGTGGCGATCAATCCACCCGGGAAGCAGGGGGTTATGCCGGTTCGGTCCGAACCCTCCCACTGGAAGTCGGGTGGCAGGTCGTGACCCAGCTGATCCGGTCCATCCCGAAACCCGTCATCGCTCGCGTCAACGGCTACGCGATCGGCGGAGGCCACGTCTGGCAGGTGGTGTGCGACCTGAGCATCGCCGCCGAGACGGCGCAGCTCGGCCAGGCCGGGCCGCGGGTGGGGAGCTTCGACCCCGGCTACGGCACCGGCGACCTGGCGCGGCTCGTGGGCATGAAGCGCGCCAAGGAGATCTGGTACCTGTGCCGGCGCTACACCGCCCAGCAGGCGCTCGCCATGGGCCTCGTGAACGCGGTGGTCCCGTCCGAGCGTCTCGACGCCGAGGTCGACGCGTGGTGCGCCGAGCTGCTCGAGAAGAGCCCGACCGCGCTCAAGATGCTCAAGTACGCCTTCCACGCCGAGGTGGACGGCACGGTCGGCGTGACCAACCTCGGCGTTGGCGCGCTCGGTCTCTTCTACGGCACCGAGGAATCGATGGAGGGCCGGAACGCCTTCATGGAGAAGCGCAAGCCGCGCTTCCGCGCGCCCAAGCCGCCAACCGAGTGACGCGCCTCGCGTCGCGGGTGCCGCCGAGCCCTGGTAGGCTTCGGGGCCGACCATGAGGATTCTGCTCACCGAGGACCATCCCGGGGCTCGCGAGCTCTGGTCGGAGCTCCTCGCCTCCCTGGGCCACGAGGTCACGAGCGTGACCGGCGCCGAGGCGGCCTGGGAGCTCTTCCAGGCCGAGCCGTTTCCGCTGGTGCTGGTGGATCTCGCCGGCCGCCGCACCAACGGCTTGAGCTTGATCCGCCAGATTCGCTCGGTGCCGCAGGGCGATCGCACCGTCGTGCTGGTGGCCGCGGACCGCGGCGAGACCGAGCTGCTGCGCTCGGCGATCGCGGCCGGCGCGGACGATTACGTACGCAAGCCGGTGGACGCGGCGCTGCTCGACGTCCGCCTGGCGCTCGCCATGAATCGCAGCGACGAACGGGTGCAGCGCCAGCGCGTCGAGGAAGAGCTGCGCAAGCGGCTCGACCAAGTGCGCGCGGTCTACAACCTCGCCGACGCCGCGAGCCACACCCGTCCGCTCGAGGACGTGTTCGCGGAGGCGATCGAGGGACTGGAGCGTGCGCTGCACACCCGCCGCGCGGCGATCCTGCTGTTCGACGAGAGCGGCTCGATGCGCTTCCAGGTGTGGCAGGGAATCTCCGAGCGCTACCGGCTCACGGTAGAGGGCCAGAGTCCGTGGTGGCGCGGCCTGCGCGATCCGAGCCCGATCGTGATCGACGACGCCGAGTCCCATCCCGCCGTCGCCGAGCATCGCGCGGCGATGCTCCTCGAGGGCATCCGCTCGCTGATGTTCGTGCCGATCGTCTATCGCGGCGAGCTGCTGGGGAAGTTCGTCGTCTATTACGGCGCTCCCCACGAGACCACCGACGAGGAGCTGCTGCTGGCGCAGACCATCGCGAATCACGTCGCCTCCGCGGTGGCGCGAACCCGGGCCGACGAGGCGCTACGCACCAGCGAGGAGCGGTTCCGGCAGCTCGCCGAGAACATCGACGCGGCGTTCTGGATCAGCGAGATCGACCGCCCGTCGGTGCTCTACGTGAGCCCGTCGTACGAGCGGATCTGGGGACGGCCCGGAACCGAGCTCCAGGCATCGCCGCTCGGCGCGCTCGCGACCATCCACCGCGAGGACCGGCCGCGGGTGCTCGCGATGCAGGCCAAGGTCGCCGGCGGCGAAGTGTCGGAGGGCGAGTATCGGATCCACCGGCCCGACGGCACGGTTCGCTGGATCCGGGGGCGCGCGTTCCCGGTGCGCGACGAGCGCGGCATCGTGTACCGGATGGCGGGAATCGCCGAGGACGTGACGCGCTACAAGCAGCTCGAGGAGCAGCTGTTGCAGAGCGAGCGGCTCTCCGCGGCGGGCATCCTGGTGGGAGGCATCGCCCACCAGCTCAACAATCCGCTCACCGGGGTGCTGGGCTTCAGCCAGCTGCTGCTGCGCAACTCCGCCGTCGAGGGAAAGGTGCGCCAGTCGGCCGAACGCATTCACGAGGAGGCGCTGCGCGCCAAGCAGATCGTGGCGAGCCTCCTCAGGTTCGCGCGCCATCGCACCCCCAAGCTCGAGCCGGTCGATCTGAACGCCGTCATTCGCGGCACGCTCGACTCGATGGGCGAGGAGCTCGGACGGCACGCCATCGCGGTATCGGCGCAGCTGAATTCCGAGTTGCCGTCGATCCAGGCAGACCGTTTGCAGCTTCGCCAGCTGTTCACCAGCCTCTTCACGCACGCGGTCCGCGCGATGCAAAACGGCCACGGCCGCGAGCCCAAGTCGCTCCAGGTGTCGACCGGACGAAACGAGCGTGGGCGCGTGGAGATCCGCGTCGCCGACAATGGCCCTGGCGTTCCGCCGGAGCTCAGGCGTCAGCTCTTCGACCCACTCCTGGGCGCCGACGACGATCGCGAAAGCCCGCTCGCGGCGCTCTCGATGGCGTTCGCGATCGTGCAGGACCACCGCGGAGAGATCCTGGTCACCGAGAGCGAGCCGCCGCCCGGCGCCACGTTCGTGATCGAGCTCCCGCTCTCGACGGGTTCCGATCCAGCGCCCGCCGCCCTGGCGTGACGACCGCACCGGTGAGACGCGAGCGTCGACCCCGGGTCGGGAGGGAGCGTGCGAGGACGGCGCTGCTCGCCGCGGCCTTGGCCGCTGCCGCTCGCTGCAGCGGGAGTGGCAACGGAGCTGCGGCACCGGCGCCGCAGCACGTCGCGATCGTCGCGGGAGCGGACCTCGACGCTGGCTCGCGCCACGCCGTGGATCGGGCCCGTTCGCTGATCGCGGAGGTCACGGGGCACGACGTGGAGGTGGTGACCGCGGCGAGCGCCGTTCCCGCGGAGTCCGACCTGATCCTGTCGATCGGCGCCGGCGACCTCACCGAGCGCGTGCTCGGCGCACGCGTCGCGGCGCTGGTTCCGTCGGGATACGCGCTGGCTCGCGGGTCCGCGAGCGGCGACCCGCGGCCGGTGCTCGCCGCTGCAGGCGGCGATGCGCTCGGCACCGAGTACGCGGTTTACGCGCTGCTCTCCGATCTCGGCTTCGGATTCTTCCACCCCGAGCAGACGTTCGAGCTGGCGGCTCTCGAGGTGCCGGCGGCACTCGACGAGACCCATTCGCCTGGCTACGCATGGCGCGGGTTCCACGTGCACACCATGCATCCGATCGAGCTCATGGACTCGTTGCTGGTTGCGAGCGACGACCACTTCGCGGAGGCGGAGCGCTATCTCGACTGGCTGGTGGCGAACCGCCAGAACTACTTCCAGTGGGTGCTGCAGGACACGCTCGACATCGACACGTTCCTGCGGCACGCGTCGCGCATCGTCGACGCCGCGCACCAGCGCGGGCTGCGGGTGGGGATCGACGCGCCATTTCAGTTCAACCAGCAAAACGCGTGGGTGCTGATCCCCGACGCCAAGTCGCCGGCCGAGCCGCAGATCACCGCCCGCATCGCCAAGCTCATGGAGGTGCCGTGGGACGTGATCCACGTCGAGCTGGGAAGCTCCGAGTTCGTGCCCAGCGACGATCAGACCACGATGGAGTGGCTCAATTTCACCGCGGACCTGCTGGATCGCACGTACGGCGTCGAGCTCACCGCGAAGGTCCACTGCACCACCGGCCAGACCGCGCCGCACTTCGGCGACATCAACTTCAATTTCCTGCCGGGGATCGCCGATCCGCGCGTGGGCGTGATGCCGCACACGGTGCAGTTCTACGATCTCTTCCGTCCCGCGCCGACCTACGGCAACACCGATTTCTCGGCGATGCGCGAATTCCTGCTGGGCGAGATCGGCGAGCGGCGCGTCGTCTACTATCCCGAGACCGCGTACTGGGTGAGCTTCGACGGCGACGTGCCGCTCTTCTTGCCCCATTACCTCTACTCGCGCTGGAACGATCTCGACCGTCTCGCGGACTCCGGGATGGACGGAGAGATCGATTTCTCGAGCGGCTTCGAGTGGGGCCTCTGGCTCAACGACTGGGTCACGGCGTCGTCGGTCTACGAGCCGCGCGAAGACTGGCGCGTGAAGCTCGGACGTTTCACGCGCGTGTTCGGCAAGCGCGCCGCGACCATCGAGGGTCTGCTGGAACGGATCATCGACGAGCAGGGTCACGACTTGCTCGAGCAGAACGGCATCGCCGAGCTGATCGGCTGGGACACCGCCGACGACATCGGCCACTTCATCGCCCACACCGAGTACCAGCCGCTCAGGCTGTTGCCCGAGGAAGTCCGGAAGCTCGACGAAGCCGGTCTCGCGGCCTATCAAGCGGGGACCATCGCGTTGCTCGAATCGCTCGACACGACCTACGCCGGCTTCGTGTCCGAGCTGGCACGTGCCGGCAGCGGCATCCCCGCGAACGCACGCCCGTGGTACGAGGAGCTGCGCGACGCACTCGAGGTGACGCGCTGGCGTGTCCGTCACGTGCTGCGGCTCGATCAAGGCCTGGTCGCGGCGCGTCGCGCGGAGCTCGGTCTCGATCCGAACGGCGCGTCGGAGGCGCGTTCGCTCTGGCTCGAGGCGCAGGCGGCGCGAGCGGAGGCGCTGCCGATCGTCGCCCACCGCGAGTCGGGGTATCGCTTTCCGGTCGAGCGCATCGCGCGACGCCGCGAGAACCCGACGTCCTACGAGTTCGGTTACCTCTACACGGTGTGGGACCTCTACTACTGGAAGCGCGACGAGCTGCGCGCGTTCGGTCCATCGTTTTGCATCTGTGACGGGAATCTGGTGAATCTGGTGGACACCTTCGTGGGCGAGGGCACGCTGGGCACGCTGATCGAGAAGCTGCCGCCGCTTCCCGGTTGCCTCGACGGCTGCGCTCACCCGGTGGACCAGCTCGCGGATCCCGTGGTGCCCGACCCGGTGAGCTGAGAGGACTCCTCATGAAGAACTTTTACCCGTACTACGTAGCCGGAAGGCCGGTGCTCGCCAACGAGGACCTGATCGTCACCAACAAGTTCACCGGCGAGATCGCCGCGCGCGTGGCGCTGGGAAGCCGAGCGGTCCTGGACGCGGCGATCGGGGCGGCCACTGCTGCGGCCGAGCCCTACCGCCGCTGGCCGGCGCACCGCCGCCAGGCGGTTCTCTGGCAGGTCTCCGAAGCGATCGCGGATCGGCGCGACGAGCTGGCGCAGATCCTCGCGATCGAGGCCGGGAAACCGCTGCGCGATGCGCGCGTCGAGGTTGGGCGGGCGATCGACACGTTCCGGATCTCGGCCGAGGAAGCCACCCGGATCCGTGGCGAGTACCTGCCGCTCGACGACTCCGCTCGCAGCGAGGGCGTCGAAGGAATCTGGAAGCGGGTGCCCGCCGGGCCGGTGGCGCTCATCTCGCCGTTCAACTTTCCGCTCAACCTGGTGGCGCACAAGGTGGGACCGGCGCTCGCCGCTGGTTGTCCGTTCGTGCTCAAGCCGGCCTCGGCCACGCCCATCTCGGCGCTGGTGCTGGGCGAGATCCTGGCGGACACCGATCTGCCGGAGGGAGTGGTCAACATCCTGCCACTGCCACGCGCGGCCGCGGACCCGCTGGTCGAGGACGATCGCCTGAAGGTGCTTTCGTTCACCGGCTCGGCCGAGGTGGGCTGGGAGCTCAAGGCGCGGGCTCGCAAGAAGAAGGTGGTGCTCGAGCTCGGCGGCAACGCGGCGTGCATCGTCGACGAGAGCGCAGACCTCGATCGCGCCGCCGACCGGATCGTCTTCGGCGCCTACTATCAGGCGGGCCAGAGCTGCATCAGCGTGCAGCGCATCCTCGCTCATCAGCACGTGTACGACGGGCTGGTGACGCGGCTGGTGGAGCGAATCCGCGCGCTCAAGGCGGGAAATCCGCTCGCCGAGGACACGTTCCTCGGGCCGCTCATCACCGAGCACGACGCTTCGCGCGTCGAGGACTGGATCATGGAAGCCACCGCCGTGGGCGCGCGCGTGCTGACCGGCGGAACGCGCGACGGCCGGACCGTCGAGGCGACGCTGGTCGAGCGGGTGCCGCCCAACGCCAAGCTCGCGTGCCAGGAGGCATTCGGCCCGGTCGCGACCATCGAACCGTTCGAGTCGCTCGATCAGGCGCTGGCGAGCGTCAATGCGAGCGCATTCGGCTTGCAGGCCGGCATCTTCACCCGCGATCTCGATCAGGCCTTCCGCGCCTGGAACGAGCTCGAGGTGGGTGCCGTGATCGTGAACGACGTGCCCTCGTTCCGGGTCGACAGCATGCCCTACGGCGGCGTCAAGGATTCCGGGTCGGGTCGCGAAGGCGTGCGCTTCGCGATCGAGGACATGACCGAGCTGAGGCTGCTGGTGCTCAACAAGGTCGGGCGCTGAGCGCCGGCTCCGGAGCAGGGCACGTGAGCCGCTCGCTTCCGCCGGACCACCAGCCCTTCATGGCGCGGCGCGCGAAGCGGCTGCTCGATCCGCGCGGCCGCTCGAACGTCGTGCTGCTGGGCGCGCGCCCACGCCCTCTCACCGACCTCTACCATCGGCTGATGTCGCTGCCGTGGCCGGTGCTGATCGGCGCGCTGGGCGTCGCGTACTTCCTGACGAACGGCGTCTTCGCGTGCCTTTACCTTCTGGGCGGCGACACCATCCAGAACGCGCGCCCCGATTCGTTCGCCGATGCCTTCTTCTTCAGCATCCAGACCATGGCCACGATCGGCTACGGAACGATGGCGCCGCATGGTTGGCTCGGGAACACGCTGGTGGCGGTCGAGTCGCTCGTCGGGTTGCTGGGGTTCGCGGTCGCCACTGGTCTCATGTACTCGAAGTTCGCGCAGCCCACCGCGCGAGTGCTGTTCAGCCGCGTGGCCATCGTCGCGGTCCGGGACGGCGTGCCTTGCGTCATGTTCCGTGTCGCGAATCAGCGCAGGAATCAGCTCGTCGAGGCGAACCTGCACGCGGTCCTCGCGCTCAACGACCTGACCGCCGAGGGCGAGCCGATCCGCCGCATCCGGGAGCTGCACTTCGCCCGCAGCTCGAGCCCCGTCTTCGCGTTCTCCTGGACCGTCATCCATCCGATCGACGACCAGAGCCCGTTCCTGGGCCTTACCTCCGCCGATCTCGCCGAGCGCGACGCGGAGATCATCGCGGTGATGACGGGAATCGACGACACCTTCTCCCAGACGGTGCACGCGCGCCGCTCGTACGTGGCGGAGGAGATCGTCTTCAACGCGCGCTTCGTGGACGTGTTGTCGGTCGATCCCGACGGCCGGCGCACCGTGGACCTCACGCGCTTCCACGAGGTCGAGCCGCTGCCTCCGATGGAGATTCGTCCTTCGTGAGCCGCACGCCGACCCGCGCCAAGATCGTCGCCACGCTGGGGCCGGCGAGCGCGCGGCTCGCAACGATCCGCGCGCTGGCACGGGCCGGCGCGGACGTGTTCCGGCTCAACTTCTCGCACGGCGACCACCCATCGCACGCGCGGTTGATCGCGTTGGTCCGGCGCGTGGAAGCGCTCGAGTACCGTCCGCTGGCGATCCTGGCCGATCTCCAGGGTCCGAAGATCCGGGTTGGACGGCTCCGTGGCGGCCAGCCGCTCATCCTGCGGCGCGGGCAGCCGCTCTCGATCGTGGCGCGCCCCGGCGCGATCGGCGAGCCGGGACGCATCGGGTGCACCTACGCCGGGCTCGCGCGCGACGTGCGGCGCGGCTCGCGGATCTTGCTCGACGATGGAAATCTCGAGGTCGAGGTGGTGCGGGTGCGCGGCGACGAGGTCCAGACGCGGGTGCGCGCGGGCGGGATCCTGCGCGAGCACCGCGGCATCAACTTGCCGGGCGCGCCCGTGGGCGCGCCGTCACTCGGTCGCAAGGACCTCGCGGATCTCGCCTTCGTGCTCGACCAGGGGGTCGACTTCATCGGTCTCTCGTTCGTGCGTAGTGCCGGCGAGGTGCGCGACCTTTCGCGCCGCATCGCAAAGGCGGGCTCGGCCGCGCAGGTGATCGCGAAGATCGAGCGGCCCGAGGCGGTCGACCGGATCGACGAGATCGTGGAGGCCGCGGACGGCATCCTGATCGCGCGCGGCGACATGGGCGTCGAGCTCGGCGCCGAGGAGGTGCCCGGCATCCAGAAGCGTCTCATCCGGCTGGCGGTCGCGGCCGCGAAGCCGGTGATCACCGCGACTCAGATGCTGGAGTCGATGATCGAGCATCCCCGGCCGACGCGCGCCGAGGCATCGGATGTCGCGAACGCGGTCCTGGACGGCACCAGCGCCGTGATGCTCTCGGCGGAGACCGCGAGCGGCGCCTACCCGGTCGAAGCGGTGCGCACCATGGAGCGGATCGTGAGGCGCACCGAGCGCGACATCGGTCTCCCCTCGCGCGAGACCGGCGAGCCCCACGACGCCGTCGCGCGGCGGCTCGCATCGCGCCGCGGCTCGCCGCCCTCGATCGCCGAGTCCATCACCTGCGCGGCCGCCGGTGCCGCCGTGGAGGCACGTGCTCGCGTGGTTGCCGTGCTCACCGAGCACGGGCGCACCGCGCATTTGCTGGCGCGGGAGCGCATTCCGACGCCGGTGGTCGCGTTCACGCCGTCGCGGGCGACGTGGCGCCAGCTGGCGCTCGAATGGGGAGTGACCCCGAGCCGGCTCGAGCACGCCGGCTCGGCTGCCGCGCTCCAGCGCGCCGTGGCGCGCGCGCTCCTCGGTCACCGCTGGGCGGCGAAAGGCGATCGGGTGGTGTTCGTCGCCGGCCGGCTGCGCGTCTCGGGCGCGACCGACAGCGTTCATCTTCGCAGCCTGGCTGCGAAATTTCCCACATCGATGCCTTGACGGGTGCGCGTGCACCGTGGCACCGTTCGCGACGTAGAGGTGGTCGACGATTCCCACAACGCGTGGCTGTCCGGTCGGGACGTCGCGCACAGGAGGCTTCATGAAGCGGACTTGGGGTTGGATTGCTGCTGCGGTGGTCGGCTCGGCGGGTCTCATCGCGGTGACGGCGCTGCCGGCTCGCGCGCTCCTCGCTTCGGGCTGCGGCCTGGGCTCGATGGTGATCGAGAAGAATCACAAGGTGGGCCAGGTGGCGTCGGCGACGCTCAACGGCTCGTTCGGAACCCAGACCTTCGGTATCTCGACCGGTACCTCGGGTTGCACCACGGACGGCACGCTCATGGGCGAGCGTGAGCAGCAGGCCTTCGCCGAGGCGAACCTGCAGAACCTCGAGCACGACATGGCGAGCGGCGGCGGCGAGTACCTGTCGGCCTTCTCGACGCTGCTCGGCTGCGACCCGAAGCTCACGTCTCAGGTCGCGTCGTTCGCGCAGCAGAATTACTCGTCGACCTTCCCGACCGAGAACACCAGCGCGTCGGACGCCCTGGCTTCGTTCAAGGGCGCGCTCGCGTCGAACGACACGTTCGCGAACGGCTGCACGAAGCTCTGAGCCCACGACACGCACGGTCGAACCGTGCCTGACACCGTGAGCTCGTCGCGGCCCGGCTGGGGAACCGGCCGGGCCGCAGCTTCTCCGGCGGCCTCGATGCGAACCGTGCTCCGCGCTCTCGCCGTCGTCTTGGTGCTGATGCCCTGGCTCCCGCTGGCGACCTCGCGTGCGGATTCCGCGCTCGATGCTTACGCGGACCAGCTCGTTTCGCTCGCCCGCGCCGACCAGCTGGCCACCTCACGCGAGTGGCGGGTCCTGGGCCACTACCGCGAGAGCGCGCTGGGCGGATGGAAGAGCGAGGTCGACGCCTCGGCGTTCTTCCTTGCCACCGAGGGCAAGACCGATCCCGCCGCGGAGCTCGACGCAACCCTGCGCGCGTTCGTCGCCGATGGATTCGATCTCGACCTGAGCGCGGAAGGCGGCGGACCCGAGCCTTCGCGCTGCCGCTTCCCGGCGCGTTTCGCGTGGCTCGACGAGCGCCTCCACTTCGACCCGGAGATGCTGCCGCACGCTCCGTGCGCGCGCTTCGATCACTGGCGCGAATCGCTCGACGCCGATTCGGCGACGATGATCTTCGCCTCGGCCTACGGCAACAACCCGTCGTCGATGTTCGGGCACACGCTGCTCAGGCTCAATCGCGCGAGCGAGGGAACCAGCGCCGACCTGCTCGCGTACGCCGTCAACTACGCCGCGCTCCCCACCACCGAGAACCCCGTCCTCTACACCATCCTGGGGATGAGCGGCGGTTTCCCCGGTTACTTCGCGACCCTGCCCTACTACCTCAAGGTGCAGGAATACGCGGACATGGAGGATCGCGACCTCTGGGAATACCGGTTGCGCTTCGACCGGCCCGCCATGGACCGCATGGTTCGCCACCTCTGGGAGCTGGGCCACGCGTGGTTCGACTACTACTACCTGAGCGAGAACTGCTCGTACCACCTGCTGGCGGTGCTGGAAGCCGCGGACCCGTCGCTCCATCTGATCGACCAGTTCCCCGACTGGGTGATCCCGGCCGACACGGTGCGCGCGGTGGTGGAGACGCCGGGGCTGGTGGTCGCGTCCCGATTCCGCCCTTCTCGGTTTCGCACCATGGTCGCGCTTCGTGAGCGGCTCACCCCCGCCGAGATCGAGCTGGCGGAACGGCTCGCCGATCCGGCCGGGCCCGACGTCGCGTCCGCCCTCGCGGGTGTCGATCCGATCCGCGCGGCCGCGGTGCTCGACGCGGCGTACGAGCTGGTGCGCTACCGCGCCGAACGATCTCCGATGACCGCCGCGAGCGGACGCGAGCGCCAGCTGTTGCGCGCACGCGGCGCGCTCGGCGTGCCGGCGCAACCCGCCGACGTGCCGGCGCCGCCGGCTCCCGAGATCGCGCACGGCTCGGCGGCGGTCACCGTGGGTGGCGGATCCGGAACGCGTGGTGCGTTCGGGGATGTGTTCGTGCGTGGAGCGCTGCACGACCTGCTCGACCCGACGGATGGGTACCTGCCAGGTACGCAGATCGAGATGTTCGGGTTCGAGCTGCGCGCCTTCGGAGAAGAGGCGCCCGCATTCGAGCTGGAGCGGGCGTTCCTGGCGAGGATCGTGTCGCTGGCTCCGGTCGACCCGTGGGTGGTGCGCCCGTCGTGGCACCTGACGGTGGGGTTCGACCGGGTTCGCGAGAACGCGTGCGCCGGCTGGGATTGCGTGTACGGAGGCGTCGCGGGAGGAGCAGGGATCGCGCTCGGCTGGGACCGGGCGATCCCCGGCTTCGGCTACACGTTCGCCGACCTCGACTCCGGAGTAGGTGCGCCGTTTCGCGATCGGTACCGGCTCAGCGCCGGTGCTTCGATCGGCACGGTGCTGCAGCCGCTCGATCCGCTACGGGTGCAGCTCGAGGCGGGCTACTTGTTTCCGTTCCTGGGAGTCGAGCGGCCCGACTCGATCAGCGACGGCGGCGAACATGGCGTCGATTTCCGCCTGCAAGGCGGAGCGGCCTGGTCGCTGACCCACGACGTGGAGCTGCGCGCCGAGGCCCTGCGCTTGCGTGGCGCCTGGGAGTCGTCGCTGGCGCTGCGGTTCTATCTGTGAGTGGCGTCGAACCCGGCCGAGGTGAGCTTGCGTGTCGCGAGAACCGTGTGGATCTCGCGGATCCGACCCTCTCGGTCGAGCTCGAG
Organism: uncultured bacterium; assembly: GCA_964650975.1. Taxonomy (GTDB): domain Bacteria; phylum JADJOY01; class JADJOY01; order JADJOY01; family JADJOY01; genus CAZYWA01. Next base: position 28,673 of record CAZYWA010000004.1, on the reverse strand, counting down.
GCGTGACACGAAACGGCGCGGATAGCCGGGCGGCGGCTCCGATGATGCCTCGCCCGAGACCGCGGGCGAACCGTTGAGCTCGCGCAGCTCGTAGCGAGTGTCCGCCGCCCAGCCGGCCATCACGTTGGCGAGGAAGCGCACGATCTTCGCCGGTCCCACGACCGGTACTCGCGCGGCGAAGAACTCACCACCGCCGTCGCTCACGAGCCGCGCATCCTCCGCGAGCATGGCCTGCAGACCGTCGAGATCGCCGGTGGCCAGACAGGTCATGAAGCGGGCGAGCGCCTCGCGTGCTTGCTGGTCACGTGCCGCGGAGGGCGTCCGTCGTTCCTGCTCGTAGCTCGCGAGACGCTTGCGCGCTCGATGGTGCGAGACCTTGACGTTGGCGACCGAGAGACCGAGCACGTCGGCGGTCTCCTCCAGCGAGGCATCCAGGACGTCTCGCATCAGCAGCACGGCCCGCTGATTGGGCGTGAGGGCTTCGAGCGCCAGCAGAAAGGCGAACGAGGCGCTCTCGCGGAGGTCGAATCGTGCTGCGGGGGTCGGTTGCCGCTCCGCCGTCGACAGCTCTGCGATGGGGTCGTGCTCGACCGGCGACGGTAGCCACGGGCCGACGTAACGAGCGCGTTTTCGCGAGCGCAGCCGGTCGCGCGCCAGGTTCACCGCGACCCGTGTCAGCCACGGCCGCCACGGTAGAGCGGTCCGGCGAGGCGGCGATTCGAGCGCGCGGACGAAGGTGTCCTGCAGCACCTCGTCGGCGTCGGCGGCGCAGCCGAGCATCCGGTAGGCGACCGACCACAGGTACCCCCGATGCGACTCGAACGCTTCGCGAGCCGACTCGCGGACGGCGGCCACGGCCGTGCTCCCGGACCGCTCCCGCTCAGGCCGCGCGTGTTGCACGGGATCCCAGGTGGGCGGTGATCGCGAGCGCGGCACGACGCGCGCTCGCGAGACTGGCGTCGGCGAGCGAGCCCACCGGGCCCACCCAATCCCCCGCGATGAAGATTCCCGGCCGATCGCCCACCTGCACGTCGGGACGTCCGGCGAGGTCGCCGTGCCGAGCGCTCACCACGGCGTGTTGCACCACCATCCGGCGCAGGAATCGCTCGTGAACGAGCACGTCGCGCCAGCCCGGTTGCAACCGGTCGAGGAAGGCTTCGAGCTCGGTCCGGTCGTCCGGCTCCGACACGATGTCCTCGAGGGGAAGGTACTTCGCGAGATGGATCAGCGCTCCGCCCGGCGGCGCGAGCCTCGCCGCGGAGGTGTGCACCGAGAAGTAGAGCGGACGATCGATGCCGAGCGCGAATCGGACGACCGGGTCGGGGAGGGTGCGCAGCGCCACATCGAGGCAAGCGGCGTGCACGGGCCTTGCCGCGGCCGCCGCGGTGGCGAGAAACGCGGAGCCGCCGCCGTCGGCCAGTCGATGCGCCGCACCCGGGCTCGCCGCGATGAGCGCCGCACGAGCGTGCATGGGCAGACCGCCGGCGAGGTGGACCGTGACGCCGTCCGCGGCGCTCTCGACCCCCGCCACATCGACCCCGGTGTGGATCTCGGCCGCGGCTTCTCTCGCCTTTGCGGCCAGACCGTCGATCAAGGTCTGCCATCCCCGATCGAGGTAGAGCACACCGGCTTTCGCTGCCATCGCGAGCTGACTCACGGCCGCACCCGCGCTCAGCTCCCCGGGTGCGTTGGTGTACGTGGAAAGTCGCGCGAGCGCCTCCCCGAGCGCTCGCGCACCCGGGTCTCGCAAGGTGCGATCGAGCCAGGTGGCGAGCGGGACGCCGGCGATCGCGGCGGCGTCGATCCCGCCCGCGCCGAGCATCGCCATCAGCTTCGCCACCTCGAGCTTGCCGCGGGCGCCCAGGAGCGAGGTCGAGAGTAGGCTCCGCGGACTGGTGGGCAGCACGTGCAGCGCGCCGTCCGACCACGCCAGACCTTCGACACCCGGGCTGGCTCCGGAAAACCGCACTCCCAGCTCGGCGAGCACGGCGTGCGCGGCGCCACCCCGGTAGAGCGCGTGCGGGCCCTGGTTGAAGTGGAATCCATCCTGGAGGTGGGTGGACGCGCGTCCGCCCAGGTGGCTGGCGCGCTCCAGCACGCGGGTGACGAGGCCGGAACGGGCCAGATAGGCCGCCGCGGCGAGGCCCGCCAGGCCTCCGCCGACGATCGCGACGTCGATGCCTCGAGGTGTCGTGTTCATGGATCGAGTCTCCTTTGCTCGATCCACGTCCGGCGTGCCCGAAAGGTTACAGCCCGTTCAGCGACCAGTCGTAGTCGAGGTACTCGATCGTCCAGCCGGGCTCGGCGAGGTGGGAGGCAACCGCCGGCGGCGCGTAGCGCGCGACGAACTGGAGCAGCGTCCCGGTTCGCTCGAAGTCCTCGTGGAACCACTTGAAGATCGAGGACAGCTCGGCCTTGTGGTGTTCGGGATCGAAGCGGTTGCGGTCACTGGCCAGGAATGAGCGTGCCGCGGCCTCGAGCTGTGCCATCACCTCGGAGGCGCGATAGGCCTCGTTCCGCAGCACCGGGCAGCTCCGCGACGCGCACACGATCCCGAAGTGGATGAGCTGCTCGCCGATCTCCTTGCGCAGGATCCGGTTCTCGACGTCGTCGAGCGAGAGCTTTTCGCCGCGCAGCTTCTCGAGCGGAATGAAGTGGTCCTTGAACGCGGCGAAGGGCAGGAGGCCGATCTCGCGGACGCTGCCCAGCGGGTAGTGGTCGAGGACCAGCTTCACCATGTAGGCGTTGTACGCATTGATCCAGTACGCGAGCCGCTGCTCGCGCGTCCACGACGCATAGCTCTCCCCGGTCACCGCTTCGAGGCTGGACAGATACGCGTCGAGCGCCGCGCGCCCTCCGGTTTTCCACGCGGCGTAGTCCACGCGGCCGTCGTGATCGTAGCTTCGGAGCAGCTGGGTCCAGGCGCCGTGCTGGTGGTCGAAGGGCTCCGCGCGAGCACCCGAGGCGCCCATCACGAGCACCAGAACGAGCGCGGCCCGGACCCACCCCGGGCGCAGCCTGGGTCGTCCGAACCCCTCAAAACCCCCGCAATTTTCGCTTGACAGCCGGAGCGCCGATCGGTGAGAGTTGTCGAGGGTGCATGCCCATCGTGATGTTTCGGCCACGAACCCGGTATCGCTCGGTCCGATCCCGCCTCTCCCGCCACGCCCTCGTTTCGTGAGCTTTTTCACAACCTCGGTTCCCTTGCTTGCTGGACCGCGACGGCCGTCCATCGGCGCATGTCTCGGTCGAGGAGATTGAAGTATGCCCAAGAAGCTGTTCGTTGGAGGTCTCGCCTGGGGTACGGACGACGCGGGGCTGCGGCAGGCGTTCGAGGCCTACGGCGCGGTCACCGAAGCGAAGGTCGTGATGGACCGAGACACCGGTCGATCGAAGGGCTTTGGCTTCGTGAGCTACTCCGAAGACGCGTCCGCCGAGGAAGCCAAGCGCGCCATGAACGGCGCCGAGCTCGGGGGTCGCACGATCCGCGTCGATTTCGCGATCGACCGGCGTGGCGATGACCGGTCCGGTGGCGGCGGTGGTGGCGGTGGTGGCTACGGCGGCCGAGGTGGCGGCGGCGGTGGTGGCGGCGGCTACGGTGGCGAGCGCGGTGGTGGCGGTGGTGGCCGCGGTGGTGGCGGGCATCGCGGCGGACCTGGCGGCGGCGGTGGCCGTCGCCCGTACTGAGCCGGTCGTTTCCGCAGGGCAATCCTGACGAGCTTTCGACTTGCGCCTCCCGGAGATTCCGGGAGGCGCAGCTGCTTCCGGTTCGGTGGGGTCGCGCCCCGCGATGGGCCGCTCACCCCGTGGGCTAATCGCAGTGCAAGCGGACGAGGTGGAGCGAGCGGCGCCGTCGGCGGAGCTCGTCTGGTACTTCGCGTTCGGCGCCAACATGAACGAGCACGTGCTCGTGGCTCGGCGCCGCATCCGGCCGTCGAGCGCCGAGCCGGCCCGGCTCCTCGATCATCAGCTCGCGTTCGACGCGCCGGGTTTGCCGCTTTTCGAGCGCGCGTTCGCCAACGTTCATCCTTCCCCGGGCCGCGTGGTTCACGGTGTGCTCTACACCTTCGCGTGGCCGGACCTGCGCCGGCTGGACCGGATGGAAGGCGAGGGCACCAGGTACGTGCGCACCCGCGGCTCCGTGGCGCGCTCGAATGGTGAGCAGGTGAGCGCGTGGTACTACCGCGCTCGGTGGGCCCGCGCGGGGCGTGCCCCGTCGCGGCGCTACCTGGCCCTGGTGGTCGAAGCCGCCGAGCGCTGGGGCCTGCCCGAGGACTACGTCGCGCACCTGAGGCTCGCCCGTTCCGAAGGTGGCGAGCCGCCACGACGGAGCAGAACGTGAGCGAACCGAGGAGCGTGACGGGCGTTCGATACACCGAGAAGGACGCCAGCTACTTCGCCAGCCGGGAGCTCAAGCGGGTCGCGGGGCCGTGGAAGCTCTGGGCACTCGGCGTCGGTGCCGTCATCTCCGGCGAGTTCTCCGGCTGGAACCTGGGCCTGGCGGTGGGAGGCTTCGGAGGCCTTCTGATCGCCACCGCGATCATCACGGTCATGTACCTGTGCCTGTGCTTCAGCCTGGCCGAGCTCGCCGCCGCGCTCCCTCACACGGGCGGTGCTTACTCCTTCGCGCGATCGTCGATGGGACCCTGGGGCGGGTTCGTGACCGGCATGGCGGAGAACATGGAATACGTGTTCACGCCAGCGGTGGTGGTCTTCTTCGCGGGTAGCTACCTGATGGCGATCTTCGCCGGTGTGCCCGTGCTCGGCGCGCTTCCCGACTTCGCCTGGTGGGCCATCCTTTACGTCCTCTTCGTCGGGCTCAACGTCGCGGGAGCGCACGTCTCGTTCCAGTTCTCGGTGTTCATCACGCTTCTGGCGCTCGCCATACTCGTGGTGTTCTTCGTGGGCGCGGTGCCGCACGTCGACTTCGGGCGCTTCGCGTTCGACATCGAACCCGCCGCGGGTGGCTCGCGGTTCCTACCTTTCGGCGCCAAGGGCGTGCTCCTCGGGCTGCCGTTCGCGGTGTGGTTCTACCTGGGGATCGAGGAGCTGCCGCTGGCCGCGGAGGAGACCCACGATCCACGCCGCGACATGCCGCGCGGGATCCTGAGCGGCATCGGCACGCTCATCGTGTTCGCGATCACCACGCTGGTGCTCAACTCGGCCATCGCGCCGGGAGCGATGAAGCTCGGCGCGTCGGGCGAGCCCGTGCTCGACGGGTTGCGCACCATCTTCGGCGAGGCCGCCGGGCGGGTGCTGGGTCTGGCCGCGGTGGCCGGTCTCATCGCGAGCTTCCACACGATCATCTTCGCCTTCGGCCGCCAGATCTGCTCGCTGTCGCGCGCCGGTTACTTCCCGACGTTTCTCTCGATCACTCATCCGCGCTGGAAGACTCCGCACGTGGCGCTGGCCGCGGGCGGGCTACTCGGCTGGACGGTGCTGGTGTTGCTGCGCGCCGTCGGCGGCAGCGACGACGCCACCACGCTGATCGGCGGGCGGCTGCTCGCGATGGCGGTGTTCGGCGGCGTGGTGTCCTACTTGCTGCAGATGGCGTCGTTCGTGCTGCTCCGTGTGAAGAGGCCCACGATGGAGCGGCCTTACGTGAGCCCGCTCGGTACGGCCGGCGCCGCGACCGCCGCCGCGATTGCCTTCGTGACTCTGGTGACGCTCTTCGTGTCGGACCCCAACTACCGCTGGGCGGCGGTGGGAGCCGGGGCGTGGTTCCTGGCCGGCATCGGTTACTTCGCCGCGCACGGACGGCACTTCCTGGTGCTGGCACCCGAGGAGCGATTCGCCCTCGAGGCCGCGGTCATCGACGGTGGCGCACCGAAAGCGCTGGACCGCTGAACCGTCGCACGACTTCCGCTCCGCCGGACGCACCGAGGCGCGCCAGCAGCTCCGCGATCCTCACCTTCTCCACGGGATGCGTGACGTCGCCGGCGATCTCGGCCAGCGGAGCCAGGACGAACAGGCGGCCCGTCATCGCGGCATGCGGAATCACCAGATCGGGCGAGATCACGACGCGCTGGCCGTAGAGCAGCACGTCGAGATCGATCTCGCGCGGACCGTTGGGCACTGCCCGCACGCGCCCCATGTCGCGCTCGATACGCAGGCAGGCTTCGAGCAGCGCCTGCGGCTCGAGCGACGTGCTCACGCCCGCCGCGGCGTTGAGGTACCAAGGTTGCTCGGGCCCCCCCACCGGAGAGGTTTCGTAGAGGCCCGAGGGGTGAACGGCGCCGATGCCGTCGCAACCCGACAGCCGTTCGAGCGCTTCGCCGATCCGGCCCGCGCGATCGCCCAGGTTCGAACCGAGGCCCAGGAACGCTTCGACCTCGCTCATCGCGATCTCCGATCGTCGACGCAGCTTCGCCCGCGCGGATGCATTCGGGGAGTCGAGCGGCTACGATTCGGCCTCGATCGGTTTCGCATCATGGCGACCAAGGACGGCAAGCCCGAGCAGGTGCACCAGCAGAGGCGCTATCGCCGTCGCGACGTGTCGCTCCGGGCGCGCTTCAGCGTCGACGGCGACACCTACCACGCCGGCGTCGCCACGTCGTTCAGCGCGGACGGCGCCTTCGTGCAGGCCGAGGTGCTGTTCCAGATGAGCACGCGGCTCATCGTCGAGGTGCCGCTCGGCGCCGAGCACGGCGAGCTGCGCTGCGTGGCGCGCATCGTGTACCTCAACAAGCGCGTCGGCGCGCACGTGATCTCGGGGTTCGGGCTGCAGTACGTGGACCCGTCCGACGAGCTTCGCCAGCGAGTGGAGCGCTTCCTCGACAAGTACTCGGCCCCCGCCACGATCGAGCGTGACGGGAGGCTCGGCTGGCCGTTCGGCCGCGAAGCGGGACCGGGCCGTCCATCCGAGCGCGGGCTCGAGATGATCGAGGCCGATGCGACGGGAGAAGCGTGGTCGAGATCGACCTGAGCGAATGCCACGGCCAGGTGCTCGACCTCGCACCGGAGCTCCACGCCAGCGATGCGCCCAAGGTGCGGTTCGCGTATCGCGGCCTGCGCCTCGCTCCGCTGAGCGGTCTCAAGCGGGCCGATCTCATCGCGGTGCTCGGTGTCGAGCCGGCGCCCGTGGCGGATCTCCCGGCGGAAGCAGGCGTTCGCGAGGATGTCCCGGACGAGGCCGCCGATCCGGACGCTCCCACCGACGTGGTCGATCCCGGCGAAGCCTCCGAAGATCCGCCGCAGTCCGGCGACGCAAGCGTCCTTCTTCCGCCGCCCAGCCCGGTGGCGGCGGCCATCCTGGACGCGCTCGGTCTCCAGATGCACGTCATCGACGTGCTGGCGAGCCAGGACTTCCGGCTCGAGCATCTCGGTGCGCCGGAGGTCGAGCAGCTCACGGCGGCGAGCGCGGCGCTCGCGAGGCTCGAACCGGAGCTGGGCCGGGTCGCGGGGGCGGTCGAGCTGCCCGCGCCGTTTCGCGATTCGCTGCGCAAGATCGGCCGCGAGCTGTCGTCGCTCGCGACCCAGCTCGAGCTCACCGTCGCGAGTGCCGCGCTCGCGCTCGAGAGCGACGCCGCGAGCGATCGCCGCCGCGCCGAGCGCGCCAAGCTCGAGCTCCAGGACGCGCAGCGCGAGGACGTGGGCCGAGGTGGCGAGCGAGCACGCGCCGCCAAGCATGCGCCAGCGGCGTCATCTGCGCCGCCGGAGAGCGTCAAGCTGGGACGGTTGCGCGTCCGATTCTCCGCGTCGGACGTGCGCGCGCTGCGGATCGTGGCTTTCGCGGTCATGCCGGCGCTGCTGCTCGCGGTGGTGCTGGCGACGCAGTGGTGCCACTCGGCTCCGTCGGGCGAGAAGTCGACCGGCACCGATGTGCTGGCCTCGGTGCAGGGGCACTCCGACGGCAAGAGCTACGTGGTGACGCTTTCCTCGTGGTCGGGTTTCGAATCGGAGCGCGCCCGCCTGACGGATCTCACCAAGGCGATCGCCGCGCGCGGCTACGAGTCCGCGCGCTTCGAGAACGCCGGCCACACGGTGGCCGTGTGGGAGCAGGGCCAGCTGCGCGCCGGATCGTGAATCAGGTTCCTGGAATGATCCGCTGCCCTGGCTGCACGGCGAATTCGGCGAGCTCGCCGCGCACGAACTGCCGGATCACGATCGCGGTGCCGTTGGGGCGAGGATCGGCGAGCACGAACGCGGTGCACTCGCTCGACCTGACCGGCACGTAATCGGTGCTCTCGACCAGCTGGAACGCCGGGCGCCCGGAGCTCGCCGGGCTAGCCGGGACCTTGGCCCACAGCATCCCGGTTCCTCGCAGCGCGGATACGGCGGGCGAGAGGGCCGGATCGACCGGGCCCTGCTTGAGGCGCGCGTCGAGCATCGCGCCGGTCTGCAACGCCAGACCCTCGCGCACCGACACGCAATCCTGATCCGCCACGTCGGGCCGCAGCAGTCGAGGTGGATGCAGCGCCACCAGCACGGCGAGCGCCAGCTCGGCACCGATCAATGCCAGCAGCTCCCGTGCGCCCAGTCGCGGCGGAATCATCGCGGGACCTGCGGCGGCCGCGCCTTCACTTGTCGAAGGCAACCTTGAAGGTGGTCGTCGCGCCGTCGAAGCTCTGGTAGGCCACGGCGATGTACGGCGTGCTGGTGTAGTTGAGATCGAAGAACACCTGGCAGCGGTTCAATCCTTGCGGGAAGTACTGCGCCAGGTACATGCAATCGTTGTTGTAGCCCCAGCGATTCGAATCGTTGCACTGCGGCTTCTGATTCTTGAGGAACGGGCTCTCCTCCTGGTGGCGCCCCGCGACCTTCGCGATGGCCGCGAGCGCCGGATCGGGCGCCGCGGGGTCTGCGGACTTCGCGTCCATCGCCTTCTGCGCCTCCATGGTGAGCTCGCCGTCGAGCGCGTGCGAGAGGTCGTCGCACTTGGCCTTCATGGCCTTGGTGCGCGAGCCCAGCAGCTGAGGAATGGCGATCGCCGCCAGGATGCCGATGATCGCGAGGGTGATCAGCAACTCGACGAGCGTGAAGCCTCGTGCGTTGTGGCGGAGCGACGATCTCACATGGGCCTCCGTGCCGCGTTCGGGCGCATTCCCAGCGCCCGCCGGTGCCACGAGCTCGGAACCGCTCTCGCAGCCTTCGCCGGCTCCCGAGGCTCAGCATGTTCCGTGCCCTCGGGCGGTCGAGCGCCGGAAGGTTCTCGGCGGTGCCGGGACTGGTGCCCCGATGCAACCAAAACTCGTGTCGGGTTCGGAAGATGCAGCCGGTCCGCGCATCGAGGCCGGCTACCTTCGTCGAGCGAAGTCCGCACCGTCCGCGGCACGACTCCCGGCGCCTGCCGTCAAGTCCGTGACGAGGGAGCGCCGGTTGCCAAGGCCGGAACCGCCTCCAGATACTGACTCGCTTCGGCTCGCATGTTCGCGCTGTTGGCCGCGGCGAGCTCTCGAAACCGTCATGCCGATCCCGACGCGCAGCCCCGCGACGGCCACTCCGCGCCGCGGGCTCGCCACCGTCGCGCTGTCGGTCGTCGCGGCGGTGCTGGTCGCCGCGGCGTCGGGAGCGCGAGCTCAGGAGCCGGATGCGGTCAAGGATCTCGACCGCATGGCCGATCGCGTGGTGGTGTTCGGCGAGGACGTGCCCGCGCTCGAGGGCACGATGCCGGATCGGCTGGCGGTGCTCGCGTTCCGGAACGGTGTGCTCGAGCCGATCCCGTTCCAGATGGACGAGCGCAACCCGTTCGGTTTTCTGATCCTCGACCAGGGTCCGTTCGCCGAGACCGACTCCGACGGCGGCCGCTTCGACGAGAACGACGAGCTGGTGTTCCTGGTGAGCGACGCCGGCGATCGAGCGCCAGCCTCGATCTGGGCATCGCAGCCCGATTCGGACCTGCACGCGGAAGTCGAGCTCAGCGACCCCGTCTCGCATCAAAAGGCGTGGGCGTACGTCGCCCGGTTTCCCACCGCCGACGCGCCACGCTCACCGATCCGCTACGTGACCTACGATCCCCAGACCGATCGCGTCACCACGTCGGTCTTCTCGATGGGATTTCCCGACGACGGCGAGGGCAACCGGCGCGCGTATCCCAATTACCTCTCGGTCTCGACCGACGCCGGTGGCAGCGGCAAGAACCTGCTCGATCGCCTCAAGCTGCGCACCGAAGCACAGATTCTCTGGGGCCTGTTGAGCTTCTCGCGGACCGAGGACGAGTTCCGCTCCAAGCTGCTGGCGTGGCGAGTCGGTCCGGTGCGCGCGATCCGCCGCGTCGAAACCGCGATGCACCTCATGTTCGGCATCTACGCGCCGCCGATCGCGGTCGACAACATCTACTACCGCGACTTCCTGGAAGCGCCCAACGTCATGGATGTGCCGGTCAACCTGGGATCGGTGCTCTCCAAGCTCTCGATCCGCGCCGGCCTCGACCTCTCCCACGAGGCCCACGGCATGCACGTGGTGACCGCCGACAACCACGACGTGCCGCCGCTCGACGGAGTGATGAGCGAAGCCGAGAAGCACCTCGTCACCGAGCACCAGACCTGGCAGCTCGCGACCGGCCCCGGCGGCACCATCATGTCGCGGGTCATCATGGGCCCGACGCTGCCGCTCGAGCAGCGGCTCTACTACATGGACGACGATTCGATCACCGACCCGCCGGAGTTCGTCCCCGGTGTGCACGAGATCGGCCGCGACCTGGTGGGCGGCCTCAACATCAAGAAGGGCAAGCACAGCTTCAACGCGTTCCTGTACGCGATCGCCCACTATCAGCCGGGCGACGAGCAGCGCTACCTGGCGGCGCTCGACCGGCCGCTCACGGTCAACGTGAGCGGGCCGGCCACGGTCGCGCGGCACGGCGCGGGCGACGCGGCCGTCGATGAATCGGGCGACGACAAGTGGCGCGACGTGCTCGCGGCCGTCGAGGCGAAGGCGCAGGCCATCGACGCCTACACCGCCACGCTGCACGTCTATTCCTCGACCTTCCGCGGCCGCAAGCTCGAAGGCTCGCGGATCTACGAGGGCAAGTTCCACCGCGATCCGCGCTGGGTCTACTGGGCGATCACCAAGGTGGACTCGAATTACGACGATCCCATCGCCTCGGGCATCCAGACCGCGTACTTCGGAGACGAGGATCGCGTGATCGCTCGCGGCAGTGGCGTCCGCAAGGTGTTCGGCACCATCGAGATGAAGGCGGCCGACGCCGCGACCTGGTGGTGGGGCGAAACCGTCACCAACCAGGACTTCTGGTCGATGATCGACACCTGGAAGAGCTTCACCAGCCCTGGCTACGGCGAGGTGAGCGACGTCGACCTGAAGGGCGAGAAGCACACCGTGCTGACACTGGTGACCACGCGCAAGGACACCGTGGACCTGCGGAACCCGCTCGGCAGCGGCGCGTCGAACGTGCGCATCAAGCGGTTGCGCATCATCATCGACCCGACCACCGGCTTGCCCGAGCGAGTCGATTCGTTCATCGCCGGCAATCCGACGCCGGTGGCGTGGATCGAGATCCAGGACCTCGACACCAAGGCGCAGCTGACCAAGGACGATTTCCAGCTGTCGTTTTTCTAGGCGGCTCGCGCGGCATGAGCAAGACGGCGCTGGTCACGGGTGCGAGCGGGTTCATCGGCGGATATGTCGTCGATCACCTGGTCCGAGCGGGATGGCGGGTTCGCGCGACGTCGCGCCGGCGGCCCGCCTATCTCGAGACACCCCGGTTTCGCGACGTCGACTGGGTGGAGGCCGATCTCACCCGCGCGCACGCGTTCGACGCGGCGCTGGCGGGAGTGGACCGCGTCTATCACGTCGCGGGGTTGTTCGATTTCTTCGCGGCCCCCGAGGCCCTGGTGCGCGCCAACGCCGACGCCACCGATTTCCTGTGCGGCGCGGCGCGCCGCGCGGGAGCTCGCGAGCTGGTGCTGTTCTCGAGCGGCGCCGTGTACGGGTTCGGTTACGGAAACCGCGCGGTGCGCGAGACGGACCCGGCTCAACCGAGTGAGCCCTACAGCCGCAGCAAGTGGGAAGGCGAGCTGCGCGCATTCCAGCACAACGGCAAGGACGGGCTGGGAGTGCTGGTGCTGCGCCCGGGCGCCGTCTACGGGCCGGGCAGCATCTATGGCGACGCGCAGGCGCTCTACTTGCTGAAGCGCGGCGTTCTGTGCGGCATTCCCGGGTGGCGCGAGACGGTTTCGAGCCACATCCACGCGGCCGATTGCGCCGGCGCCGCGCACTACTTGGCCGAGCGCGCCGAGTCCTGGGACCGCGCCGCAGCGTCGGTCGAAGGCCTGGTGTTCAACCTCTGTGATTCGACGCCGATGGCGAATGCAGCGCTGATCGGCGATGCCGCCCGGGCCATTCCCAAGAAAGGATTGCTCGGCGTGCTGCTGCCGATCCGCATTCCCGGATTCTTGCTGCTTGCCACGGCGTGGCTGGTGGAGACCGCGGCGCGGGTCACGCGCACGCGGCCGATGTTCGAGACCACCGGTGTCCGCTACTTGCTCACCGGCCACGCGATGGAGAACGCGCGGCTCGCGGCGAGCGGCTATCCGTTTCGCTACCCGAGCACCATGGCGGGCTTGATCGACACGATTCGCTGGTACGAGACGACTGGCTGGAAAGGATTCGATCACCGCGAGCCGGTGCCGTCACCGTTCGACGGCGCCCCGGCGAACGCGAACGGCGGTATCTGATCGCGCGCGTCCTCGATCGGAGTAGGATGCGGGCCGCGCGCGCCGCCCGAGCCTCTCCGTGAGCGATCCTTTCGTCGTCGTTCTGCTGCTCGCCGGTTTCTTCTGGCTGGGACGCCAGGGAAAGCGCAACCGGCGCGACATCGAGGAGCTGCGCCGCACCACCGACGCCGCGTGGAAGGCGATCGAGCAGCTGTCGCGAGAGAGCGGCTCGTCGATCCGGCGGCGCGCTCCTCGCGCTTGGCCGTCGAAAACGCTTGCCGCGGCACCGAGCCCGGCTCCGGCCGCCGCCTCCGCCGGCGACGGGACCGAATGGGCCGTCGCGTCGCTGCCAGACGAGGTCGAGCCCGCTGGCGCGGTCGATGCGGCTCCTGATCCCGAAGCAACTGAGCCCGCCGCAGTGGCTCTGCCCGAGCCGACGAGAATTTCCTCGTCGCCCGCCGTGGAGGCGTCGTCGCGTCCGCCGATTGCCGCCGGTGCTCCGCCGCGCCCGGTGACGCCGCGGCCGGGTGCGCGTAGTCACGGCTCGTTCGAGCGGCTCGTCGGGATGTTCGGCACCGCGATCGTCGCGGGCGTCGCGTTCGTGTTCTTCATCTTCACCGGACTCAAGGCGGCGATCGACCGCGGCTGGCTGACACCCGAGCTGCGAATCGTGTTCGGTTTGATCGCCGGGATTTCCGCGCTGATCGGCTCCGAGCCGCTGTCGAAGCGCAAGCTCACCGCCGGAGCCAACGCGCTCGCCGGGTCGGGCGCGGCGATGCTCTATGCGGTGGCGTGGGCCGGGTATCGACTCTTCCACCTCTTCGGGTTGCCGTGGGCCTTCGGGCTGATGGTGGGAGTCACGCTGGTCTCGGGGCTGCTCTCGGTGCGGCGAGAGTCGCTGGTGATCGCGGTGCTGGGTCTGCTGGGCGGTTTCGCCACTCCGCTGGTGCTCTCGACCGGAGAGGACCATCCGATCGGGCTTTTCTCGTACGTGCTGCTGCTCGACTTCGGGATGCTGGCAGTGGCGCTCAAGCAGCGCTGGCCGGGGCTCGGGCTGCTCGGCGTCGTGGCCACGGTGGTGATCGAGGCGGCCTGGCTGCTCGCGAAGTTCACGCCCGAGAGCTTTCTCCTGGCGCTCGGGATCTTCGCGCTCTTCGGCGTGCTGTTCGCGGTGCTCGGCGTCCGGATCGAGGAGGCCGACCGCCGCCACTGGCAGATGGCGCAAGCGCTCGGCGCGGCGGCACCGTTCGTGTTCGGTGCGTACGTGGCGCAGCGCTTCGAGAGTGTGGCGCCGCTCCTGCCGCTCGCCGCGTTCGCGACGCTGCTGAGCCTCGCCTCGCAGGTGCTCGCGCGCTCCCATCGCCAGCCCATGCTCGCGACCCTGGGCGTCGCCGGCTTGCTGACGATCCTCGCGATCTGGGTGGGGAAGGCCGGCGAGCCGGCCTCGCTCGGCCCCGTCGCGCTCGCGTGGATCGCGATCGGAGCGCTCCATCATCTGCTGCTCGAGTGGGAGGTCCGCGGTGGGCGGCCCGCGCCGAACTCCGTTCCGTCGGTGCCGCTGGTGGTGATCGGGCTGATGGTCCTGGCGCTCGGCGTGCTGCGCTGGCACGCGGCGATCCAGCCCTGGCCGGTGCCGCTCGTGGCCTGGGCGCTGGGCGCGCTGGTGCTGCGCGAGACGCGCATCGCGGACAAGAGCTGGATCGGGATCGTGGGTGCGCTCGCGGTCGTGGCGCTGCTCGCGGGCCGAGCGGCGGATGCCATCGGGCCGCGGCCGGCGAGTGGCGAGCTGGCGCTCCTGGTGGCGACCGCGGTCGCCGCGCAGATCGGCGCGCTCGCGGGAAGCCGCCGCGGCACCTGGCTCGCGGGTGAATGGAGCGCGGTGGTGGTGCCGGTGGCCATCAACGTGCCGCTGGCGGTACTCGTGGGATACGGCCCACTGCACGAGGAGCCGGCGATCGTCATGGGCACGGCGCTGGTGCTCGGCGTGCTGGCGCTGCTCGCCGCCGCCCGCGCCGAGCAGGGGGCCTGGCTGCTCGCGGCGATGTGGTCCGTGGCCCTGGTGCACGCGAGCTGGCAGCTGCGCCCGCATGGCGACGACACGCCGTGGCTGGGTCTGCCGTTCGACGCCGCGGCGGTGGTCGCGTTCGCCGCGTGGCCGTTCCTCGCGGGCCGGCGCTTCGCCTCCTCGGATGCCGCGTGGCGCGTCGCCGCGATCGCACCGGTGGTGTGGCTGCCGATCGCGCGAGCAGGCTGGCTCGACACCTGGGGCGATCGCGCGATCGGGCTCTTACCGCTCCTGCTCGCGCTGCCGAGCATCCTGGGAGCGGCGCGTGCGCGCAGCTTCTTCGCCGGCGACGACGCGCGCCGCCGCTTCGCGCTCGCGTGGTTTGCGGCCGTCGCCCTGGGCCTGGTGTCGGTCGCGATTCCGATGCAGCTCGACCACGAGTGGATCACCATCGGCTGGGCCGTCGAGGGCCTGGCACTGGTGGTGCTCTTCGAGCGCCTCGATCAAGTGGGGCTCAAGTACGTGGCGATGGGCTTCTTCACGACGATCGTGGTGCGGCTCTGCATGAATCCGGCGGTGCTCGAGTACCACACCCGCGGCGGCCTGCCGGTCCTCAACTGGCTGCTCTACACGTACGTCATTCCCGCGGCCGCGCTGATCGAGAGCGCGCGCCGGCTGGCGCCGATCGAGGTGCCGCGCTGGCGCCCGTGGGAGAAGCAGCTCTTTCCGCGGACTCCGAGGCCCTGGTTCGCGGGGAGCCTGGGGCTCGCCGCGGTGGTGGTGGTGTTCGTGTGGATCAACCTCACGATCGCGGATGCGTTTGGCACCGGCGCCAGGCTCGAGATCGAGCTCTCGCGCGCCGCGCAGGCGCGGAACCTCACCACCTCGGTGGCGTGGGCACTCTACGCGGTGGTGCTGCTCGCGATCGGCGTGGCGCGGAAAGTCGTGCCGCTTCGATGGGTCGCGCTGGTGGTGCTGTTCGTCGCGGTGAACAAGGTGTTCCTGTTCGATCTGGGAAGCCTGACCGGGCTCTATCGCGCGCTCTCGTTCCTGGGCCTCGGCGTCGGCTTGCTGCTGGTGTCGCTCGTCTATCAGCGATTCGTCTATCGGGGAGAAGAGAAGTGAGCCGCCACCACGGGTCTGCTCTCGCCCTGCTCGTGACCGCGGCAGTGAGCTGGGCGGCCGTGTCGCGCGCGGCGCAACCGGAGCCGCGCCAGGTCTTCCCGCGCCGCGCGCGCATCGAGGCCGGATCGGGCGCGGTGGTGCGCGCGACGCTTCCAGCGCAAGTGCTCGCCGAAGCACGCCCCGATCTGGCGGACCTGCGCATCGTCTCGGAGAGTGGCCGCTTCGTTCCGTTCGCCATTGGACCGGCGGGGGATCCTCACGACACCGAGAAGCTCGTCCGTTCCGCGCCGATCCCGCTCGACGCCGTCGACCGCGGCGCGGACGCGAAGGGACGGCCGCGCTGGGAGCGGCTCGCGATCACTCCCCAGCCCCGCGACTTCGTGTTCGACCGGATCAGCTTCGAGCTTCCGGCGGGCGCGCGCGTGATCGCCCGTGCCCTGGTCACGGTCGAGGGCGCCGACCAGGCCGTCCGGCCCATCTCCGCTCAGGCGCCGCTCTTCCAGCTTCCCGGCGGCGCCGGCCGCGATGCGGTCGCGGCGCAACGCGTGACGATTCCGGTGGAGCGCGGCCGTTACGCGAAGCTCGAGATCTCGATCTCGATCGAGGAGGGCGACTGGGTTTCGCCAGCGGCGATCCGCCTCGAGCGGTCCGACGTCGCGCGGGCGGAGACCGGTGAGCTCGAGCTCGAGCTTCGCGACACCACCAGCGACGACCAGCACACGGTGCTCGACGTGGGCCGCCCTCCGGGGATCGTGCCGCGGCGGTTGCGTATCGAGACCACCAGCCCGGCTTTCGTGCGCGAGGTGCGGGTTCGCGACGTCGGTGGGCGGCGGCTCGGGCACGGAGCCGTGCTGCGCCGGCCCAGTGGTGATTTCTCGTCGCTCACCGTGGATCTCGACCACGCGCCGAGCGGCAATGGAGATCTCTACGTGGAGGTCGACGATGCGGGCGAGGGCGCCCTCGACGGTCTGCGCGTCTTCGCCGAGGTGGCTCTCCCAAGTGTCGTGCTGGCGCCCTTTCCCGACGAGCCCGCTCATCTCTACTGGAGCGGCGGGCGGATCACCACCGCGTCGCATCGCGAGCTCGAATCGTTTGCCGCGATGGCGCCCGCGACGTCCGCCGACGCCGCGAGTGGCGCCGCCCCGGCGCTCTGGTGGCAGCGCTTGCCCGCCGCGACGCTCGCCGCTCCCGAGGCGAACCCGTTCTACAAGGACGAGCCGGCGATGGCGTTCGCGCAGCGCGCCGGGCCGGTGCTCGACTCCCGCGCCTGGTCGAGCGAGCGCGAGCTGGTCGTGGAGGGCGCACCCGAAGGGCTCGCCGAGTGGATCCCGCAAGCCCAAGATCTGGCCCTGCTGCGCGACGATTTCGCCGATCTGCGCATCGTCGACGGCGAGAGCCGCCAGATCGCGTACCTGCTCGCGGGTGCGCCGCCGCTCACGCACGCCGCGCGCTTCGAGCCTGCCAAGGCCGAGCCGCACACCAGCCGCTGGAAGCTGTGGATGGCGAGCGGCGGCACGCCGGACCTGGCGCTCGAGCCGGTGGCGATCGCCGCCATCGACCTGAGCTTCGGCGACCTGTTCTTCTCGCGGCGCGTGCGGGTGCTCGGCTCGTGGTCGCGCCGTTCCGAGCAGATGATCGGCGAGACCCAGGCCGAGCGCCGCAATCAGCCTGGAACCGAGCAGACGGGCACCGTCCACGTCGACCTGCCGGGCTCTCCGCGTCTCGGCAGCGCCATCGTCGAGGTCGAGGACGGCGACGATCCACCGCTCTCGCTTGCCCAGGCGAGCTTTCATCTTCCGACCCAGCGCGTGCTGTTCGCAGCGCCGCCTGGCCGGTACCGCGCGCTGCTCGGGAACCCCAGGGCCGTGGCGCCGCACTACGAGCTGGAGGGTGCTCGCGATCTGGCGCTCAGTGTCGTCACCGGCGAGTCGGCGCCAGGCGCGCTCGCGGCGAACGCGCACTACCGCAAGCCCAGCCTGCTCTCGGCGCCGGACACGGGCTCGCTCGCGCTGTGGATCGCGCTCGGTGCGAGCGTGCTGGTGCTGGCCGGGTTCACGCTCAAGCTCGCCCGCGAGTCCTCGGGTCAGGCGCCTCCTCCGGCCTCTTGACGCGGCGCCGGACGCCCGTCACCGCAACGTCTCGCACGCGTCACGAAGATGTTCCCTCGTGGCGGCCTGCATGCTAGGCCATTTCGCCCCACGGCCTGGGAGGGTCCTTCATGTTTCGTCTTTTGCCGCGTGAAACCAGCTTCTTCGATCTCTTCGAGCAGCACGCCGCGCTCACCGTGGTCGGGGTCAAGGAGTTCCTGTCGCTGGTCTCGACCGGCGCCAACATCCCGGCCAAGGCGAAGCGCATCAAGGAGATCGAGGAAGAGACCGACACCATCACGCACAAGTGCGTCGAGGCATTGCACAAGACGTTCATCACGCCGATCGAGCGCGACGACATCCACCGGCTCATCACCCGCATGGACGACGTCATGGACTTCGTGGAGGCCGCGTCGGAGCGGATCGCGCTCTACGAGCTGGTCGAGATGCCGCCCGAGGTGAAGGATCTGGCGGACGTCCTGCTGCGTGCTTCGGGCGAGATCGCCAACGCGGTCCGCGGTCTGCGCGACATGAAAAACGCGCCCGAGGTGCTCAAGAACTGCGTCGACGTGAACCGGCTCGAGAACGAGGCCGACGCGATCTTGCGTTCCGCCGTGGCGCGGCTCTTCAAGGAGTACAAGGACGATCCCATCCACGTCATCAAGTGGAAGGAGATCTTCGAGACTCTCGAGACCGCCACCGACCGCTGCGAGGACGTCGCGAACATCATCGAAGGCGTGGTCCTGGAGCACGCCTGATCATGGGATCGGTGACACCGCTGGTGGTCGTGACCGTCATCGTCGCGCTGGCGTTCGACGTCATCAACGGTTTTCACGACGCCGCCAACTCGATCGCGACCGTGGTCTCGACCCGGGTGCTGCGCCCCGGTCAGGCGGTGCTGTGGGCGGCGTTCTTCAATTTCGTCGCCATGTTCGTGTTCGAGCCCAAGGTGGCGGACACGGTCTCCAAGATCGTGAAGATCACCGCCAACGATCCGGTCTACGTCGACGTGGTGCTCACCGGTCTTCTGGGCGCGATCGTGTGGGACTTGCTCACCTGGTGGTGGGGTTTGCCGACCAGCTCGTCGCACGCGCTGATCGGCGGCTTCGGCGGCGCGGGACTCGCGCACGCGGGCATGGATGCGCTGCGCTGGGACAAGATCTGGAGCACGGTCAAGTTCATTCCGCTGGCTCCGCTCATCGGCTTCGGCCTCGGTTACGTGCTGATGCTCACGTTGTTCTGGATTCTGCGCAAGGCGCGTCCCGCGACCGTCGACCGCGGATTCCGCCGCGGCCAGCTGCTTTCGGCCGCGCTCTACTCGCTCGGACACGGCGGCAACGACGCCCAGAAGACCATGGGGCTCATCGTGGCGCTGCTGGTCGCGGCGGGAGCGGTCGATCCGAACATTCAGCTCTCCATGACCAACCCCAAGACCTTGTGGATCATCGTCGCCTGCCAGGCGGCGATGGGACTCGGCACCGCGTTCGGCGGATGGCGCATCGTCAAGACCATGGGGATGAAGATCACCAAGCTCAAGCCCGTGGGCGGCTTCTGCGCCGAGACCGCGGGAGCCTTCACGCTGTTCCTCGCGACCCGCAGCGGCATCCCGGTCTCGACCACGCACACCATCACCGGCTCGATCATCGGAGTGGGCGCCACCACCAATCTCTCGGGGATCAAGTGGGGGGTGGCCGCGCGCATCGTGTGGGCGTGGCTGCTCACGATCCCGTTCTCGGGGATCGTCGCCGCGCTGTGCTTCTGGGGCGTGCGTCTCCTCCGAACTCATTCCTGATCCGGGCGGCGCTGCGGACCGGTGGGTTCCGGTAGAATCCCCGGGCCTCGTGGGAAGAGGCGGGGGATCAGGTGTCCACGATCGTCGCTGTCGCGATGCAGTTTCCGGTTCGCTCCGGGTTGATCGAGGCGAACTGCGAGATGGTGACGGCGCGGCTCGCCGACGCCGCCGGGCACGGCGCGCAGCTGGTGGTGCTGCCCGCGCTCTGGACCACGGCGGGGCATCACCTGCGGCCGCGGCTCGAGTCGGAGCGCAGCGCGGCGGCGGTCGCGGAAGTGCGCCGCGTGGCGCGGCGTCACGGTTTGGTGGTGGTGGGATCGGTGCTCGCCGCCGAGGCCGGGCGCTTCTTCGATCAGGCACACGTGATCGATGGTGACGGCAGCACAACCGGCACCTACCGGCGCGTTCACCGGGTGGCCGAGGACGCGGGGCTCATGAGCGCGGGCGACGAGATCCGCGCGATTTCCACGTCGCTCGGGAGCCTCGGCGTGCTGATCGGCGATGACGTCTATTTTCCGGAGCAAGCCGTGGCGCTCGAGCAGCAGCGCGCGCGACTGTTCGCCGTTCCCGGCGCATGGACCGCCGAGGAAGCGGACGTGGTGTGCAAGCTGCTCGTGGCGAGGGCCATCGAAACGCACGCCTTCGTGGTGGCGGCGAACGGCGCCACCGAGCGGCCGGGCGCGGGAGCGCGCGGCGGGTCCATGCTGATCGCGCCCTCCGGTCAGGTGGTGGCGCGCGGCGGCTCGGGCGACGAGCTGGTGCTCGCGTCGCTCGATCTCGAACAGGGGAGCACCAGCCGACGCACGCGACCGCTGACGCGCCGTCGCGTGCCCGCCGCGTACGCGGAAGCGCTCCAGGAGGTGGAGGTGACGGACGGAACGAACGAGGCCGGTCTGCCCACGATGGGCCGCGTCCTGACCCGCGCGGAGATGGCGCGAGAGTCGGAGCGTTTGCACGCTCGAGGCCGCACGCTGGTATTCACCAACGGCTGCTTCGACATCCTGCACCTCGGCCACGTGCGCTACCTGGAGGGCGCCCGCAGGCTCGGTGACGCGCTCTGCATCGGACTCAACACCGACGCTTCGGTGCGGCGGCTCGGCAAGGCTCCGGAGCGGCCGATCCAGCCCGAGGGCGATCGCGCGGCGATCCTCGCCTCGCTGCGCTGCGTCGACTACGTGGTGCTCTTCGACGAGGCGACGCCGCTCGAGCTGATCCGCGCCGTGCAGCCGGACGTGCTGGTGAAGGGCGGCGACTGGAAGGCCGAGGACGTGGTGGGCGCGGACGTCGTGAGCGCGCGCGGCGGACGCGTGGTGATCGCCGACTTCGTCGCGGGACACTCGACGACCGGTGTGGTCGAGCGGATCCGCGCCGCGGCGATCGCGGGGCAGAAGGTGGAGCTTCGTCGCGCGAGCCCGGCTCCCGCGGCTCGCGGCCGGCGCGATCGCCGGGGACGCACGGCGTGACCCCGCGCCGCGACGCACGGTGCCGCGCACGCCGCGGCGCGCGCCGGTGGCTCGCCGCGGTGTGGCTGCTGGCGCCGCTCGCCGCGCGGGCCGAGCCGCCGCGCAAATTCGCGCTCGCGGTCTTTCACTTCAACATCCAGTACGTCGCCGGAGGCTCGATCGGCTTCCTGCCCACCGCGCAATCGCTGGGCTCGTGGGAGCTCTCCGCCGAGGACGTCGAGGACCAGATCGTGCGCGAGAGCTTCGAGCCGGTGCTCGATCTCCTGATCGCGCACCCGAGCTGGGGCGTCGACATCGAGCTGCAAGGGTATTTTCTCGACGTGCTCGATGCCCGCCACCCCGGCGTGCTCGACAAGCTCCGCAAGCTCGCCACCTCGGGGCAGATCGAGGTCGTGAGCTTCCACTACTCGGATCAACTCTTCCTGGCGTTCCCGAGCGAGGAGTGGAGCCGCTCGCAGGCACTCACCAAGGCCACGTTCGATCGCGTGGGTATTCCGCTCGGCACCAGCGTCTTCTGCCAGGAGGGCCAGGCGGGAGTGGGCATGGCGGCGGCGATGGCCGCGCGCGGCTATCGCACCATGATCTGGCCGACCAACCTGTGGGGCTATCAGCACACCACCGACGCGGGCGCGCCGTGGTACCGGTTCGGCGGGCGCGACGACGTGGTCCTGATCATCGGCGGTCGCGGCGTTCACTACACCGGCGCCGGCGGACCGGTCGACACCACCTGGACCTTCCTCGATGACGGCGAGCTCTTGGCGACCGGTGGCATCGATCCGTACTTCCCGCCGGTCTTCAAGTACCAGCCGGACGCGGTCGCGGAGTATGCGAGTCAGCTCGCGGCGCTCGAGTCACAGGGCTACGCGATCACCACGGTGCAGAAGTTCGTGACGGCGCTGGGCGAGCTGGGCGTCCCCGCGGCCGAGCCGCCGCCGCTCATCGACGGCACCTGGCAGCCGCAGAGCACCGACGGCATCAAGCGCTGGCTGGGCGGCGTCGGCCTGTGGGCGAGCGCCGAGCGCGACAACGAGGTGCGCACCCTCCAGGCGATGGCGCATCGCGAGCTGGTGACCGCGGAGACCGCCGCCTCCGCCGCCGGCACCGCGGCCGACGGATCCGACGCTCGGGTCGCGCTCGACGCCGCGTGGCGCCTGCTGTCCCTGGGCGAGGTCAGCGATTCCTCGGGCATCAATCCCTACCGCGGCGAGATCGAGTACGGGATCGCCAATGCCACCGAAGCGCTGCGCGTCGCGCGCTCGGTGATCCGCGACGCCAAGAACGCACTCGGCCGGAAGTCGGTGGTCATCGACTCCGGCGCTGGCACCGTGAGCGCTCCCGCGGCGAGCACCGCTCCAACGGTCATCGATCCGCTGCTGAGTCTTTCGATCGATGCACCTGGACGCGAAGTCACCGAGACGTGGACCGAGGAGGGCGCCGGCACCCGCCGCGTGACGATCGCGTTCGGTCCGGTCACGTCCGGCTCGGATCGCACCTTGAGCGTGAAATTCCCCGGCGACGAAGGCGACATCGTCTATTCGCCAGGTCTGGCGGAGGGCTCGACGCTCGCGCTCGCGCGAGGGGATTTCGAGTTCGAGCACTTCCAGATGGCGCTCGCGAACGGCCTTCTGGGTCTCGGCGCCCAGCGCTTCGTGATCGAGGATCAAGCGAAAGTTCACGTGGCCGCGACGATCCGGCGCGACGACGGCAACGCGACCTTCAGCGACGAGACGCTGCCTCCCGACCAAGGAGCGACCTGGTCGTTCCTGGTGATCGACGGCACTCCCGAGGTGGCGCTCGCCGCCGCCGATCGGCTGAACGTCCATCCGCTGCTGGTGCGCTGAGCGGCGAGGTCCGACGGTGCGGGTCGTCACCACGACGTGCTCCAACACCGAGATCGTGTGCGCGCTGGGCTGCGCGCACATGCTGGTGGGCGTCGACGAGCACTCGGATTTCCCGGCGGACGTGGTGGCGCGATTGCCGCGCGTGGGGCCGGATCTCGGTGTCGATCCCGCGAAGGTCGCGGCACTGGCGCCGGATCTGGTGATCGCCTCCTACACGGTTCCCGGACACGAGAAGGTGGTCGACGGTCTGCGCGCGGCGGGCCTGCGCGTCGAGGCGCCCGAGCCCGTGAGTCTCGACGACGTGTACCGGGACGTGCGCTCGATCGCGAGCTGGCTCGGCGTCCCCGAACGCGGCGAGCAGGTGGTCGCCGAGATGCGAGCGGCGCTCGCTGGCGTGCCGCCGAACGTTCGCGAGCGCCCCCGCATCCTGGTCGAGTGGTGGCCCAAGCCGGTGATCGTGCCCGGGCGCTCGAGCTGGGTCACCGATCTGATCGAGCGCGCCGGCGGCTCCAATCCCTGGGGTCACGAGGACGTGAAGAGTCGTCCGGTATCGGACGAGGAGGTCCGTGCGGCCGATCCCGAGGCGGTGGTGATCGCGTGGTGCGGCGTCCGGCCGGAGAAGTACCGGCCCGAGGTCGTGCGGCGCCGTTCGGGCTGGTCGGCCACCCGCGCGTTGCGAGAAGATCGTGTGTACTGCGTTCCCGAGGCGTTTCTCGGCCGCCCCAGCCCACGGCTGGTCGACGGCTTCCATGCGCTGTCGCGGATCGTGCACGAGCTTCGAGACGGGTGACGGTCGATGGATCGAGCGCCGACGAGGCCGCACGACGTCGGCGCGATGTACCGTCCGCCGCAGGCGGCGCTCGGCGAGCTGGCCTCGGTCGCGACGCTGTCGCGCGAAGCACGATCGGCGAACGGATCGTGGATCCGGATCGGCACGCGGCGGCACTTCACGACCGCGGAGAGCCTTCGCTCGCAGGCGTCGCTGGTGGTGCTCCTGTGGGTCGTCTACCCGCTCGGAGCGATCGTCTACCTTCGCTACGCGGGGGGCCGGGACGCGCTGCTCCTCGCCAGGGCGGCGTTCGGCGTGACGGTCATCTACTTGGTGCCGGCGCTCTCGACGCTGGTGCTGTGGAGCAACAGCCGCGCCCACCGCATGGTCGCCAAGCTCGGGCTGCGCCGCGGACCGGGCTTCGTGGCCGGGCTCGTGACCAGCCCGCGGCTGCCCGACAGCCCGAGCCGCTGGATCGACGGCGACGACGACACCGGCTTCCTGCGCATCGACGGCGCGCGGCTGGTGTTCGCGGGCGACCGGTTCGACGCCCGCATCGCGCGCGCCGACGTGGCCGAGGTTCGCGCCGGCCCTCGGACGCCGCACGGCCTCGGCCTGGTACGCTCGGTGGTCGTGGAGCTGAGAGAGCCGCTGGCCGAGATCGAGAGCTTCACCCTGGTTTGCCAGGACGGCCTGACGCTACCGACCATCGCGATCGCGGCACGAGCGATGCGCGACGCGCTGAGCGGCTGGAGCACGACCCGACCGCTGCCGCTCCCCATCCAGGTCGAGCCTCGCGGAGGACCGTGATGGCGCGGGCCGATCGAAGCAGCGCGGTCCTTTCGCGGCACGATCTCGAAGCTCTCTACCGGCCGCTGGCCGGTGGCGAGGGCGAGGACGCCGATGCCGGCGTGCGCTGTGTCTCCGGCCAATCGTGGATCCAAGTCGGAGACCATCGCTACTGGAACCTGCGCCGTGCGTTGTCCTTCTTCACGGTCGATCTGCTGCTGATTCTCGGCGTCTTCGGTGTGCCGCTGCTGGGGATCGCGTTCGCGTTGCTCGATCGCGTCGACTCCGAGCTCGGCCTGCGGGCGCTGGTCAGCGGGTTCCTGGTGGTGGCGGTCGCTGGCTCGTGCCTGGGCTGGGTGACGGGCCACGGCCTGTGGGCACGGCGTTTCGTCCGCCGCCACTTGGGCGCCGTGGGCGGCGTGGTGGTGACCGTTCGTTTCCGCCCGGAGCTGACTCTCGCGCGGCGTGTTTCGATCGGACACAGCGACGATACCGGAGTGCTCCACTTCGAGCCGGATGCGCTGGTGTTCCGAGGAGAGCGGATCGACGCGCGCATCGCGCGGTCCCAGGTCGAGCGAATCGCCACCGGTGGGCGCACCGCCCACGCCGCCTACCTCGGTCACGCGCTGGTGATGGAGCTCGAGCCAGCGCTCGCGGGGGCGACGCGGATGAGCGTGGTGAGCCACGACGCGCTCACCCCGTTCGGTGGCCGCGCCTCTTCACGCCAGCTCGCGGCGCGGCTCGGGGAGTGGATGGGGCGCGTGGGCTAGCAGGCCGCTGAAAAGTGCACGCGCCACAGGCGCGCGCTGAGCGAAGCGAGGCGGCTTCGGGGCGGGGGTCTGGAACAGACCCCCGAGGCAACATCGGCGCCGCTCAGTCCATGCCGCAGGAGCCGCGTTCCGGAGCGCCGCACGATCCGCACGGTCCGCTCTCGGACGCGGCCATGCGCGCCGTGCCACCGGCGTCCGCGCCCACGGCGAAGGCCGAGAAGAGCTTCTCGACCTTCGAGGCTCCGCACGACGGACAGACCGCCTTGGGCGGTTTGCTGCCGAGCTCGATTTGCTCGAAGCGGGTGTCGCACGACTGGCACTGATACTCGCGGATGGGCATGGCGGTCCTCGGCGGGTCGGAACGGCGTCGCGGGTTCATGCTAAGAATCGGGTCGTCCAGGGTCAAGCGCGGGAGGATCTCCGTTGTCGAGGACCAGCGTGAACCGGTTGGCCGCGGCGTTCCTGGCGCTCGCGTTCGGCACCGCGAGCTGCTCCGGAGGGGGAACCTCCCAGCCCAAGGAGCACCTGGTCTTCGACGTCAACCTGGAGCTTCGCTACCAGGCGACCGTCGACGTCTCCCGCGACGGACAGAACCTGGAGGTGGCACTGGTGCCGCAGGCGAGCTTCGACGTCCTGGAGATCGGAAGGCGCTACGACGGCCGGGGCTTTCTCGAAGAGTTTCCCGAAGCTCACACCCGGCTCTACACGGCCGGGTTCGACGCTCCCGCGATGCCGAGCGGTCCGTGCGGCCAGAAGCCCGTGTCGCTGGCGCTCAGCTTGTCCCGCCGCGACCAGGAAACATCGCTTTCGGGCAGCCTCACCGCGTTCTGTGGCGCGGGGGTCTTCACCGGCACTCCGACGCGGATCTTCCGGCTCGCCGGCAAGATCCGTTCCTCGTGAGGACGCTGGCGGCTCGAGAGCTCACGCGAACAGCAGCGACGACAGCCGGCTCCGGTACTGCTCGGCCTTGGGGTCGTGGGTGCCGATGAGCTCCAGCACGTCGAGCAGCGTGCGGCGCGCTTCGCCGTCCTGGTAATCGCGCTTCTTCGCGATCAGTGCCAGCAGCTCCTCGGCCGCGCGGTCGAGGTCACCGCGCTTCGCCAGCCTGAGCGCCAGCGAGAAGCGGGCGTCCAGATCCTTGGGATCGGCCGCGACGCGGGCCGTCAGGGCCTCGATCGTCTCGTTCTCCGGTGCCGCGGCGAAGCGCGCCTCGGCGCGCAGCGCGCGAGCCGCCTGACCGACCGCGCCCGAGTCGGGCAGGTTGCGCACCAGCTCGAGCGTGCGCGCCGCGTTCCCCTCGAGGAGCTCGAGCTTGCCGAGAGCGAGCAGCGCCGCGTCGTGATCGGGCTTCTCCGCGAGCACCGCGTCGAGCGTTGCGCGGGCCGGAGCCAGCTCGCCGCGCTCGATCTGCCCGGCGGCGCTCTTCACCCGCTCGTCGAGCTCGCTCGGCACGAGCCGTGCCAGGAATCGCTCCACCGTGGCGCGCGGCACCAGGCCGGTGAATTCGTCGATGACCTCTCCGTTCCGGAACGCCTTCACGTTGGGAATGCCGCGCACGCCGAAGTCCGCGGCCAGCCGCTGGTTGTGATCTGAGTTCACCTTGGCGAGGATCCACTTGCCGCCGCCCTCGTCGGCGAGGTCCTCGAGGATCGGCGAGAGCGACTTGCAGGGTCCGCACCACGGCGCCCAGAAGTCGACCAGCACCGGCACCCGGTGCGATTGCTGCAGCACCTCGGTGTCGAATGTCGCCTCGTTCACGTCGATGACGTGCCGCTTCATCCGTCAGCTCCTCGATCGGTGCATCGGGTGCCCATGATACGCTGAGTTTTGCGCGTCTTTTCGCGAGCCGGAATCGTAACCGACTCCGCGTAACCGCCGCTTCCACTCGTGGCCGATCCGCGATCCAAGCCATCCCGGCCAGCCGAGGCGGAGGAGCTGGGCATCGATCAGACGACGATGCTCTTCCGCCCCAAGAGCGAGGAAGAGTGGGAGTCGCGCCGCAACTCGTTCCTCGAGGCACATCCTTATCTGGTCGGATACGCGTTCCTGACGATCCCGGTGGTGCTGGTGTTCGCCACCAAGCTCACCACCTTCGCGGTGGCGTTCCTGTTCCTCTTCCTGGTTTCCGACTTCCTGACTCACGACCTGGGGCGCCATCTGCCGTCGGTGCCCAAGGGCGTGATGTTCTCGCTGCTCTACGTGGTGGTGACGGCGCTCGCCGGACTGGTCGCGTTCAAGCTGGTGCCCGATCTGGCGCGGGCGCTGCCGTCGATCGCCGACGAAGTGAAGGACCGCGCCATCGCGGCCTATCAGGACGTCAACGAGCGCTGGGGTCTCTCGCAGTACGTGACCACCGACGACGTGGTCGGGCAGATCACCGAGGGCATCAAGTTCGCGCACACGATGCTGCCGTCGGTCACCGGCGCCGTATCGCGGATCTCGAGTTACGTGGTGTTCTTCGTGTTCGCGCTGGTGCTCAACGTGCTGCTCTATCACGACCAGAAATCCATCGAGGCCGTGTTCACGCGCCGCCCCGAGAGCTTGCTCGGTTTCCTCTACCGGTTCTCGTCGGTGCGGGTGCGGCTCTTCTACTACTACTTCAAGCGCGTGATGGGCGGACAGCTGGTCATCGCCACGATCAACACCGGGATCTCGGCGCTGGTGATCCTGGGTCTGGGGCTGCCGCAGCGCGTGGCGCTGCTGCTCACGGTGTTCGTGTGCGGGCTGCTGCCCATCGTGGGCAACCTGATCTCGAACTCGATCGTGACCTTGGTGGCGCTGGCCTCGATCGGCGTGTGGGGTGCGCTGGTGTGCGTCGGCGTGCTGGTGGGCGTCCACAAGCTCGAGTACTTCCTCAACTCGAAGATCATCGGCGACATCGTGAAGCTGCCGATGGCGGTGATCCTCGCCTCGCTGGTGGTGTGCGAGGTGGTGCTGGGCTTCGTGGGACTGATTCTCGCGGTGCCGCTCACGCTGTTCGTGCGCCACGAGCTGGAGCACGTGCCCGGGCTCCCGGCGTCGCATCCCGCCGAGCCGTCGCGATTGCCGGCTCCGGCGCCGAGCTCGGCACCCAAGCAATCGGCGCGCAGCGTCGCGCGTGGCGGCTGAAGGCGGCTACGCGCTCGCCACGCGCCGCAGCTCGGCGACGCGCTGGGACCCGACCACGCTTCCCGCCACGAAGTACGCGATCCCGCATGCGAGCAGGTACTCCGGGTAGCTGCGCGTGAGCACCAGGATCCACACCGCCGCCAGATTCACCACCGTGGCGCGCTTCCAGAAGGTCGAGCGCGCCGTGCCCACCCGCGGAATGTAGAGCGGGCTCACCATCAGCACTCCGAGCACCGCGAGCAGCGCAGCGAGCCCCATGGCGCGAGTCTCGAGGTCGACCGAGTGGCGCACCGCGACCAGCACCGAAGCGGCG
>CAZYWA010000003.1:0-54878 GCA_964650975.1 uncultured bacterium | reverse complement strand
GTCCTCGACGCGAACGTATTCGGCGTCACGGTGCCGCACGCCGACGGCCGTGCCGGGATGGCCGCGCTGCGCGTGAAGGGTGTCTTCAAGCCGGAAGCGTTCGCGCGCTACGCGAAGAGCCACCTGGCGGTGGCGCAGCGGCCGCTCTTCGTGCGCGTGCTGCGCGGCGACATGCAGCTCACCTCGACCTTCAAGCCCAAGAAGGGCGAATACCGGAAGGACGGCTACGACCTCGCGCGCGTCAGCGACCCGCTCTACGTGCTGCGCAAGGGGCGTTACGTGAAGCTGACGCCCGCGATCGCGCGCGAGGTGGCGTCGGGTCAGCTCACCCCGGGGTAACGCCTCGGACGCGAGGGACCGCGTCCCTCCGAACAGCAAGCAGCCTTCGGAGGGCTGCGGTCCCTCGCAGCCGAAGCGCACGATCGCGTCCATCGACCGGACGCACGTCCGGTCGAACGCGACCGGTCCTTCGATCACCAGCGCCAGTTGGGTGCCGCCGCCGGCGCGCCTCGAGACGCGCTCGGACCGGGCTCACGGCGGTTGAACGCTCGCGCGCGAGGGACCGCGCGCGCTCCAACGGCCGATCGCGGCAGCGATTCGCGATCCGAACGCCACGTTCCACAGGAATGCCGTCTTCCCCCGGGGCGCCACCGGTCCCTCGGTGGCGAAACGCGCGATCGCGGTCAGCTTCGCCGGACCAGCCGCTTGAGCCGCGCGCGGATCGGGTGCGGCGTTTCTTTCGCGAGCGCGTCCATCGCCTGCTGCATCTTGCCGGTGATCTCGGCGTAGCAGCGGTCGATCACCGCCGGATCCTGCGCCGCCTTCGGGCTCAGCTTCCGCCAGTCGATGGGCTTCAGGATCTGCACCGTCACTTTCGCGGGCAGCGGCACTCCCGGGAACGCCGGTGTCGACACTCCCCACGGGATCTGCAGCAGGATCGGATACTCCTTCATCCGCAGCCGCTCCATCCGGAAGAGCTTGGCGAGCTTTTCCCCGCGGGTGAGCACCATCAGCGTGTGGTGCCCGCCGTGGCCGACGATCGGCACCACCGGCACCCGCTTCTCGAGCACCACGCGGATGAAGCCCTTGTGCCCGCCGAAGTCGACTTTGTCGCGATCCTTCCACGGCCGGTACACCTCGTGGACGCCGCCCGGATAGACCAGCACCGCGGCGCCCTCGTCGAGCGCCTTGCCGACGTTCTGCCAGTTGGCCGGCACCTGACCGATCTTGCGCATCAGGTCGCGGAAGCCGGGGATGCCGAACGCCGAGTCGAACGCGAGGCCGATGAGCGGCTCGTCGAGGCCGCGCTCGCGATACCAGCCGGCCATCACCGCCGACGTATCGGGAGTGAGCATTCCGCCCGAGTGGTTGCCGACCAGCATCATCGGCCCCTTCGACGGCACGTTCTCCCAGCCGCGCACCTCGGCATCGAAGTAGCGGCCCCACAGCTCCATCAGCGGCAGGAGCTTCTTCAGGAACTCGGGATCGCGCTGGAACGCGGGGCGCGCGACCTCGCGGCGGATCGCGTCGGCCCAGGCGTCGACCAGGCCGACGCGTTTCTTCGGGCGCGCGCGCTCCTTCGTCTTTCGATGGACCTGGTCCCTCGTCCTCGGCGGGACGCGGTCCTTCGCGTCCGCGGCGCTCGATCGCGATGAAGTGCTGCGGCTGCGAGGGACCGCAGCCCTCCGACTGCGAGCTTTGGCTTTCGCGCCGCTCCGCTTCGGTCGCGCCGCCGCCGTCTTTGTCGCCATCGGTTCCTCGCTCAGCTCGCGACGCACGACGCCGCGAGCGAGGACAGCACCACGCCGCGCATGCCGAGCCGGATCACGTCGCGATCGAAACCGTCGGTCAGGCACACGAACGAAAGACCGCTCTCTGGATCGGCCCAGGCGATCTGGCCGCCGGCGCCCGCGTGGCCGAAGGCGCGCGGCGAGTTGGCCGAGCCGAAGCTCCGGTAGACGCGCTCATGATCGCCGGCGATCGTCACACCGAGTCCGCGATGCGCCGGGCGCCGCGTCATGGGATCGATCAGGTGGCCGGTCACGACCTCGAGCGCCCTGGCGATGGTCGCCGGGCGCCACACGCGGTGCTCGCCGTCGGGAGCGACGAGATCGTGGAGCAGTCCCTGATAGAAGAGCGCCAGCGACGAGGCGCTGGTCACGGCGCCGCTGCCCGGTCCGCCGACGGCGCGGATCTCGGGCCGGTTGTAGGCCACGAAGTACTTCTCGTCGTCGGTGAGGATCGGCGAGATGCCGAGGTCGCGCAGCCGCTCGCGATCGGGCGGCTCGCCCACGTACTCGATGTCGGCCACGCGTGCATTCTGCTCGGCTGGAAGGCCGAGAAAGAGCCGGTCGAGACCGAGCGCCGTCAGGATCCGCTCGCGCACGAACGCGCGGAAATCCATGCCGGCGCGGCGCTCGATCACCTCCGCGAGCACCCAAAACGTGGCCGTCGGGTGGTAGACGAAACGGCTGCCCGGCTCCCAGTCGAGGCGCCAGCGGCGGAATCGTTCGAGCCGTCGCTCGCGATCGTCCCAGTCGAGCGGCGAGAACGGAGCCATGGGGAAGCCGGCGGTGTGCGTCAGCAAGTGCTGGATGGTGACCGCTTCCTTGCCGTTGGTCGCGAATTCCGGGATCGCGTTCGCCGCCGGCTCGGCGAAGTCGAGCTTGCCGTCCTGCCAGAGCAGCCATACAGCCGACGACACGATCGCCTTGGTGGCCGAGAACGCGTTGTAGAGCGTCGCGTCGTCGGCGTCGCGCACGGCGTCGCCCGAGCGAGCGCGGCCGAAGGCCCGCCTCGCGACCACGGCGCCGTCGCGAGCGACCGCGAGCTGCAACGACGGCAGCTTGCCCGCGCCGACGAACGTGGCGGCCGACTCGAAGAGCTCGTCGACGGTGGGCTGGTGGAGGCTCACGTGCCGAGATCCGCGACCAATCGAGGCTTCACGATGCCAGTCCACAACCGGTAGCCGGCGTCATTCAGGTGCAAGCCATCCCAGCGATAGAGGTCGCGGCGCGGCCGGCCGCGTTGGTCGAACATCGGTGACGACACGTCGACGAAGTGCACGTTCTTCTCCTGCTCCGCGAAGGCCGCGAGCCCTTCGTTGGCCTGCTCCATCCGCGGCCATTGCCGCTCGCGAAGCGGCGTCGGCTTGATCGACAGCACGTAGAGCGGTACCTCGCCCAGCCGCGCACGCACGGCTTCGCGAAACGCGCGGAAGTCCTCGACCACCGTGCGCGGCGTGCGCGGGCTCAGCCGGCCGAGGTCGTTGTCGCCGGCGTAGAGCACGATGGCGCGCGGCCGCTGCGGGAACACGATGCGGGGTGCAAAGTGCGTGACGTGCGCCGCGTGAGCGCCGCCGAAGCCGCGATTCACCACCGCGAGAGGGCGCATGTCGTCGGCGAGCGAGGACCAGAAGCGGATGCTCGAGCTGCCCGTGAAGAGGATCTGGCCGGGCCGGGGAGGATCGCGCCGATCGGCCCGCTCGAAGGCACGAATCTCGCGCTCCCACATCTGGGGGCCAGCGAGCCAGCGCCGAAACGTGCCGCACACCATGGCGGCGGAAATCTGGCCGATGCAGTCGCCCCGCGGAAGAGCTGCGCGCTACGCGAGCTTCAGCAGATCGCCGTAGAGCAGGTCGACGTCGAGGGTCGTGCCGATCGAGGGAATCGAAACCGACGCACCCCCGAGCGCCGTGACCGAAGAGAAGGCACCGTCCGCTCCACGAGACCACAGGTCGAGACGGCGCTCTCGGTGCGACACGATCAGCACCGCGTCGAGGGAAGGGATCTTGTGGTAGTGCGCCAGCTTTTCACCGCGCTCGTAGCTCTCGGTGCTGTCGCTCGTTACCTCGACCACCAGCTTCGGATTGGTGATCGTGACCGCGCTCTCGGGATCTCGCGCCAGGTCGCCGCACACCACCGAAACGTCTGGATAGGTGGCGAGTCCGGTCGCCTGCACCCGGACGCTCAAGTCCGAGCTGAAAACCCGGCAGTTGCTACCTCGGAGCGAATTCAAGAGAGCACCGCCAACCGCCATCGAAAGCGCGGCGTGCTCAGGCGTGCCGCCCGCCATCGCACAGATCTCGCCGTCCAAAAACTCGTGCCGGACGTTCGCGCGTTCCTCGAGCTCGACGTATTCGCGAAACGTGTAGCGGTGGTGACGGACAGGCTCGCTCATGGTCGGCCCATCGTAGCGTTTCACGCTGGTGCGAGCGAATCTGGCTCGACCGGCTCGGCGTCGCCGTCATCGGCCTCGGGCGCCGCGTCGAAGCCCAGGGCCTGCTCCACCGCTTCCGCGATCGGCACCAGCTCGCCGATGAGCCGGGTCCGGAACGCGACGAGACGGAGGCGGATCTCGCGAACCGCCTGCGCCACGCCTTTCACGTCGTCGACCATCGGGATCGAGGGCACCCGCTGCGAGGCGAGCGGGCCGCCGAGGCGGGGTCTCCCAGGGGATTCGTCATCGACATGAACCGGTCCTCGACTTGCCGGCGTCGGATCTGCGCCGCCGGACCGAGCGCCACCAGGCCGACTTGCGCTGTCGATCTCCGGCCTCCGCCGCGGCGATCTGCGCCTCGAAGGTCACGCGATCGCGCTGCACCCGGGCGGTCAGCTCGCTCGCCTGAGCACCCCGCGCGCGACCCATCGTGAGCGGCGCCACCAGCGCCACGAATACCCCCGCCCGTTCACCGCGTGCCAGGCGAGCGCCGCCGCGACACCCGCCACGGTCGCGGCATAGAGAAGCACCAAGAACACCATGACCACCGCGACCGCCACCAAGCCGGCGCGATCAGCGAGCGACACCCGCGGCGGCGCCAGCGGCCTTCGAGCTAAGCGGCCACCGGCGCCGTGGGCGTGGTGCTCGGTCCGGTGGGGCGCTCGGCACTCATGACGAACGGCGCGGCGATCAGACCGGCAGGCGACCGAGTGTGCCGAGCATGTCGGCGAATTCGAGCGGCGGAATCACCGCGATCTCCTTCGGTCCGATCGACACCGGAATGTGAACCAGTCGCTCCTCGCGCCACCAGTAGACGTTCGGGGTGACCGAGCCCGGGCCTTTCTTGTACATCCCCGCCGCCATCTGCGCCATCAGCGGAATCGCCACGCCCACCGACCCGTCGCGAATCGGGAAAGCCATGAGCGCGTGACGGTGAGGCAGCGCGACGATCGCGCCCTGCGACGGAAGGGAGGTCATCAGCTCGTCGAGACGCAGCACCTGGCTCGACGTGAAGAAGCTCTCGCCGCCCAGCACGGTGAACTCGATCGTGCCTTTCACCTTCACCTGCTCGAGCGCCGCGAGGCGCTCGTGGGCGAGATTCTCGAGGCCCAGCTGGTAGAGGCCGTCCCGGTCGAGCGGCCAGCTCTTGGGGTGCTCGACGTGCACGGTGGCCACCGTCTCGGGGAGGTCGTAGGTCAGCACCGCCACGAGCCCGGGCGCCAGATACCAGTGGACGACGTCGATCCCCTGCTCGACGTACTCGTGGGGGTAGATCCTGAGCTTGAGGATCTCGCGGACGTTTGCGAAGTCGCGGATCCGCTCGCGGAACTCGTCCAGGCTCGCCTGCGACGGGGCGCTGGTGCGGAAGTGGTCGGTCATCGCCTGCGGCCACTTCGGCCGAGGAGTCGCGCGGCAGCGCTGTGCGAGGTTCTGTAGCCCACACCGGGTCGTGGAGCCGTTGCGCGTGACCATCACGACACCGTCGCCGAACTCGAGCGTGGTGCCGGGAGCGGCGAGCGACCGCCGCACGTCCTCGAGGAACTCGCGGTACTCCTCCGCATCGAAGAACGACGCCCACGACGGCACCGCGAGCTTGGGCTCCGCTTCGCTTTTCCCGGACCGGAATCGATCGAAGAGTCCCATGCGCTCCTTCACTCGCTCGGCCAGTGGTCGTGCCTGCGACGGCGCTCGGCGCGGTAGTTGGTGATCTCGAGGCGGATGCCGTCGGGGTCGGAGAAGAACGTCGCGACGTAGTCCCGCGCGTACTCGGGATAGACGCGCGGCTCGCTTGCGTCCACCCCGGCCTCGCGCAGGGCGCGCGCCGCCGCGTGCACGTCGTCGGCGCTCTCGACGCGCAGGCACAGGTGATGGAGCCCAGGCGAGTAAGGATCGTGAGCCGCCGCGCGGCGCGCCGGCCGCAGCACGATCCCGAAGTGGCGATTGAAGTACTGGACGTGTGGATCGCCGTCGATGGGAAACGCGTTCTTGCGGAAGCCCAGCACCGAGCAGCACACCCGGTCGTAGAAGCGCTCCGAGACCGCCAGATCGGAGACCGTCAGGTAGAGGTGATCGAGCCCG
Source organism: uncultured bacterium (assembly GCA_964650975.1). Classification (GTDB taxonomy): domain Bacteria; phylum JADJOY01; class JADJOY01; order JADJOY01; family JADJOY01; genus CAZYWA01. Next base: position 48,581 of record CAZYWA010000003.1, on the reverse strand, counting down.
ATGACCTCGGTCACGGCGCCCTCCGGCGTCCTCGTCCGTCGGTTACTACGTGGCAGCGCGATGCGTCACTCATCGCCACCACATTTCGTCACGGATCGATTTCATTTGGGTGTAACAAATCGATTTCACACAACGCGGAAATCGCGGCATTTCCCGCGAAATATCCCCATTTCCGCGGTGAAACCAGACGCAGGGCGCGGGAATCCGGGGCTCGCCCGCGTCACAGCGTCTTCAAATACTCGATCACCGCGCGGCGCTGGTCCGGAGTCAGCCGGTCGCCGAAGGTGTGGCCGCCGTTCGACTGGCTCCAGTAGGTGGTGTCGTAGATGTACTTCTTCTCGGAGTCAGGTGCCTCGGCCTGCGAGTAAGGCACCGACACCCACGGCCAGCCGAGCGCCTCCTCGTCGTAGTGGGTGGTGTCGTAGTCGACGCGCTTCCAGTATTTCGGCCGCGCAGTGCTGTTGAGCACCAGCTCCACGGTGGGAACCGAGCCGTTGTGGAAATACGGCGCGGTGGCCCAGATGCCGTCGAGCGGCGGCGCCATGTAGCCGGGAAACGGATCGTCGGGAGTCATGCGGGTGATCGAGCCGTAGAACGAGCTGTTGTACCAGCTCACCAGCTCGGGAGCGTGGATCACGCCCGCGTTCGCGACCACCGGATCGGTGCCGATCACGTCTAGCGGGAAGAGCAAATTGGGATAGGTGTCGTGAGCGTCGTCGTCGGGATCGTTGGCGTAGGTGCCGTGACAGGTCGAGCAGCTCTGCTCGAAGATCGCCCTTCCCTCTCCAGCCAGATCGTGATCGATGGCGCGCGGATAATGCGGAGCCTGGATGGTGTTGATGAAGGCCTGGATGTCCTTGAACATGCCGTCGACGCGCCGCGCCTGCGGCACGTCGTCGACGCACACCGAGGTGGCGAGCGCCATGGTGCCGCGGTGATCGCCGCGCGCCATGCCGTTGTAGAAGAGCGCGTGCTTCTTGTGGGCGCGCCACCAGGGCGGCGGGTCCGACGTGACGCGCGCTTGGTCGAGCGACATCGGCTGGCCGTTGGCGTCGCGCGGCTCGAGGGGTGTCAGCAGCTCGTCGCTCCAGGCCAGCGTCTCGCGGTCGTGATGCGCCATCAGCACCACGGCGGTGATCTCCGCCGGGTTGTTGCCGACGGTGCGCATCCAGGTCGCGGAGAGCGCTCGCGCGGCGTGGAACATGCGGTCGAGATTCTCCTGCTCCGCGGCGTCGAGCCCCAGCAGGTCGAGCGGGCTGGGCGGCAGGTCCGTGGACGGCATGTCGAGGTGGAACGTCCAGTCGGTGGCCGGATTGCCGAGCCCCACGATGAACTGGCCGTCGAAGACGCCGCCGTGACAGGTGAGGCAGTTCGAGTTCACCACCTCGGCGCCGTTGGGCGCCGTGAACGCGTTGAGCGAGTTGGGAAGCCGGCGGTTGTGCGCGTTGCGTCCGGCCACCGGCTTCGCCGCGTCGCCGGACGAGGTCTGCAGGAACGGCGCGACCAGCGGATTGCCCACGATCTTGAACGGGATCCCGCACGTCATGTAGGCGCCGTTGAGCAGCGTGTCGCGGCCCGCCACCGGGTCGCCCGGTTCTTGCGGATCCTCGGCGAGATAAGCGCTGCCGTACGGCCCGCCGCCCCCACCGGGATGAGCGCCTCCCGAGGAATCGCCGCAACTGCTAAGGACCGTCGCGAGGAGCGCGGCCGCGCCAAGCGCTTGCACGGATCGATCGAGCGCCATCCTCGCCCCCCGTCGACGCCTACCTGCCTGCCGGTAGGTGACCGCCGTGCGCGAATCCTACACCACGCATCGAGCGGCTCAACCCTCGCCCGACCGTGAGGCCGGCGGATCCGTCTCGGGCGCCGGGTGGGCTCCCGGAATCCATCGCCCGAGCCCGAGCACCGTCACCGCTCCCGAAGCGGCGTGGCGCAGCATGCGATAGAGCGGATGGTCCACGGGGCGCGTGCTGGTGGGCTCGGCCGGGCCGACCTCCGGCAACGGCGCGTCGATCACCAGCTCGGCTCCTTCCAGACGCTCGTGGGCGCCGGGCAACCACTCGTGGATCAGCGCCTGCATGTCGCGGTTCTCGGCGAGCAGCCAGCAGCGGAACGCCCGCACTCCGCGCTCGCGGGCCGCGGCGATGAGGCGCAGCAACAGCACACTGCCCAGACCCTTCCCCTGCATCTCGTCGAGCACCGTGACCGCCGCCTCCGCGACCTCGGGCTCGACCGGCAGGCGGATGAAACGCGCGACCGCCACTCCCTCCTCCACGCCGCTGGCGCCGCGGCGCGAGGCGCCGATCGCGAAGTGGGTCTCGCCGTCGACGTCGGTCAGGTAGCTCACCTCGGCCGCGGTGAGGTGCGGCTTCGCGGTGAAGAAGCGCAGATACCGCGAGCGATCGGAGAGCTTCTCGAACCCGCGCTCCAGCAGCTCGCGGTCCTCGCGCTGCACCAGACGCAGCTCGACCTCGCCGCCGTCCCGGAGCGTCAGCGATTCCCGGTAGCTCGAATCGAACTTCCGCTCGCTCACCCGCGCGCGCTCCCCGCCGCGAGCCTAGCAGGCCCGCGCCCGGACACTCAGCGCGGTCGATCGGCTCCTCGCCACCGAGGGACCGGTGGCGCGCCAACGGAAGCCTCTTTCCGGCTCATCGACGAGCTCGTCCCCTGCGGCTGCGAGGGACCGCAGCCCTCCGACTGTCGTTGCCGTGGCTCGAAGGAAGGCGGCCTCTCGCGCGAGGCAGCTACATCACCAGCTCGGAGACCATCGGCAGCGGGACCGAGAGCGAGTACTGGTCGAGGTCGAGGCGCGAGGTGAGGAGGCTCGCGACCTTGTCGGGCGGGACCGGGCGGCTGAAGAGGTAGCCCTGGATCTCGTCGCAGCGCAGGCGCCGCAGCACCTTCGCCTGCTCCGGCGTCTCGACACCTTCCGCGACGACCCTGAGACCCAGGCTGTGCGCCATGGCGATGACCGCCGTGACGATGCTGCGGCCGTCCTCGCTGTCCGCGATCGCGTTGACGAACGAGCGGTCGATCTTGAGCGCGTCGAGCGGCAGCCGGCCGACGTAGTTGAGCGACGAGTAGCCGGTACCGAAGTCGTCGAGCGCCACCTGGATGCCGAGGGCCCGCAGCGATTCGAGCGTCGCGACCGCTCCCTCCGGATTCTGGATCATGGCGCTCTCGGTGATCTCGAGCTCCAGCACGTCGGGCGGCAGCCCCACTTCGAGAAGTGCGCTGCGCACGGTGTCGTAGAGATGCGGATCGGCGAACTGATGACTCGACACGTTCACCGCCACCCGCACCGGCGGCAGGCCCGCGTTGAGCCAGGTCCGCATCTGCGCGCACACCGTGGTGAGCACCCAGGTGCCGAGCGTGCCGATCAGGCCTAGATCCTCCGCCAGCGGGATGAAGTCCGCGGGTGAGATGAAGCCGCGGGTGGGGTGCTCCCAGCGCACCAGCGCCTCGAGCCCGGTGACCGCGCCGTCGTGCAGATCCACCTTCGGCTGGTAGTGAACCTTGAAGTCGGCCCACTCGATGGCGCGCCTCAAGTCGGTGCCCAGGTCCAGCCGGCGCATGGCGTCCTCGCCCATCGACGGCGAGAAGAACTCGAACGAGTCACGGCCCGCTTGCTTGGCCTGGTACATCGCCATGTCGGCGTGCTTGAGCATGGTCTCGACGTCGCCGCCGTCGCCGGGAGAGACGGCGATGCCGATGCTCGCTCCCACGCGCACCTCGCGTCCCGCCAGCGAGAACGGTTTCCGGAGCTCGCCCAGCATCCGCTCCGCGATCCGCGAGGCGTCGGCGCGCGAGCGCAGCCGCGTCAGCAGCACCGCGAACTCGTCGCCGCCCTGCCGCGAGACGGTGAAGCATGGATGCCCGGTGGTGGACCTCGACACCGCGTCCGAGCCGCGCACGCAGCCCACCACGCGCTCCGCGACCAGCCGGAGCAGCCGGTCGCCTTCGCCGTGGCCGAAGTTGTCGTTGATCTCCTTGAAGCGGTCGAGGTCCACGAATAGCACCCCGACGTGACCGCCATGGCGGTTCGCCTCGCGGAGGCTCTGGTCGAGGCGCTCCTTCAAGCACTGCCGGTTGGGAAGCCCCGTGAGCACGTCGTAGTAGGCGAGATAGCGGATTCGCTCCTCGGCCTGCTCGCGGCTGCGCAGCTCGGCGCGGCGCGCCTGCACTTCCTTGCCCATCTGGTCGCGCTGCCGCTCGAGCTCGCGATCGCGCACCTGGATCTGCTGCAGCATGCGGTTGAAGGTGTCGATCAGGACGCCGAACTCGTCCTCGCCCACGTCGGCCACGCGCACCGAGTAATCCTTGCGCCGGGTCACGTGCTGCGCGGTGTCGATGAGCGCCAGGAGCGGCCTCGACACCATTCGCTCGAAGCGCGCCGTGGCGGCGAACGCGACCATGGCCGCGACGCACATGACCATCGCCGCGATCATCCCGGAGCGCGCCAGCTCCTCGTGCAGCACGATGGTCTGCGCGAGGATCGCGATGGTGCCGTTGGCGTGGTCCTGGAACTCGAGGGGCATCGCCCACCAGATCTCGGTGCCGCGCAGGCTGTAGGTCTCGTGGGAGACGCTGCGCGGAATGCAGCGCTGATCGTTGAGGTCGATGTCGTGGCGGAAGTGGCTCGCCACCAGCCGCCCGTCGGAGGTGAAGAGGCACGCCTCCAGGATCGAGCGGTCCTGCGCCAGCGCGTCGAGGACCACCTGCGCCGCCGGCAGCGCGCGCGCGTCCGACACACCTTCGAGCGCCAGCGAGGCACGCGCGCTCCAGCCGATCACGCGCCCCAGCGTCGAGAGCTTCTCGACGGTGCGGCGCTCCGCGTTGGTGGTCTGGTACCAGAGGAAAGCGCCGGACGCGACCGCCAGCGCCACTCCCGACGTGACCACCGCGTGCAGCAAGAGCCTGAGCCGGATGCGCAGCTTGCCGCCCTCGTGCGAAACGAGCAGCGGTCCGTGGACCGGCAGGCGGCGTTGCTGCTGCTGTTGCGACTTCCGGAGCAGGCCCGACGAGCGGTCGCCGGTCGGAGGGCCGACGACCGCTTCGTCGCCAGCCGGCGTGACCGGCTCGTTTCGCCACGGCCAGCCGTCGTCGAGACGCCGGTCCTCGGGCGCCTCGGGCAGCGGCGGCGTGGAGCCGCTTCCCCAGACGACCGCGCCGGGTGGGACGGGCTCGAACGAGTCCTCGGTGAACGTTCCCGACGGCCCTCGTTCGAGTGCTTCCGGTTCTTCCGGCTCCGCCAGGCCGAGCGACCCGGCGAGCGTGCGAGGATCCTCGGCGCCGCCCGCCCTCGAGGCGCCGGTATCGATCACCTGGGTCGGTGCGTCGATGTCGTCAGCGAAATCGCTGAGGTCGAATTTGTGTGCCACGGCGCTCGCAGCGGTGTCGAACGCGCCCGCCGCCAGCGGCGGACCGCAGACTCCCTGAACGGTGCGAATGCAGGTCTCGCGCCGCACCGCACCGCGCCGAGATGATTGAGGGAACCGTGCGAGTTGTGCCTTCCCGGTCGCACGGCTTTCTGCCCGGTGACGGGTCCCGTCATCTTATTGACCGCGTGCGTTGGGTCCTCCCGGGCCTTCTGTCGGGCAATCCCCGACACCTCGCGCCGACAATCCAGGCCACGGACGCCTCGCTCGAAGAGCCTCACCTGGGACCCGGCTTTCCCAGCGCTCCTGCTCACTACCCACTTGCTCGCCAGCGTCGCGGCGCGGCGCGCTTGGCATGCTCGACGCATCATCGCCGCCGCATGAGCCCGATCACCCACGCGTTGCTCGGGTGGCTGGTGGCGAGCGGCAGCCCCGCACTCTCGCGGCGGGAACGAGGCTTGATCACGTTCGCCGGCGTGGCACCCGATCTCGACGGGCTCGGTGCCATCCCGCAGTGGCTCACGGCCTGCAGCCGGCATCCGGTCTACTGGGGATCCGACTTCCACCACGTGCTCGGCCACAACCTCGCGTTCGCGGTGGCGGTGTCGCTGGTCGTGTGGACACTGGCCGCGCGGCGGCGCGATCTCGCGGCGGCGCTCGCGTTCGCGAGCTTTCAGCTTCACATCGTGTGCGATCTCGCCGGCTCGCGCGGCGGCGACGGCTACCCGTGGCCGATCGACTACCTCTACCCGTTCACCGACGGCGCGATGCTCACCTGGTCGGGCCAGTGGGCGCTCGACGCGTGGCCCAACTTCGCGATCATCGCGACCGCGCTCGGTGGCTGCCTGTGGATCGCGTGGCGGCGCGGCGACTCGCCGGTGGAGCTGGTCTCGGCGCGTGCGAACCAGGCGCTGGTGGAAACGCTGCGCGCGCGATTCCCGCGGGCTCAGGCGGCCAGCGGATCGTCGTGAACCACGCTCTCGACCCGGTGTCCGGACTTCCACACCGCGTCGAGGAACGCTCCCGAGCGCGGACCGCTCACGTGCACCAGCGCCAGGCGGCGCCCCTCGTGACGCACCGTGAGCAGGCTGGTCACCTCGGCCTGATGCTTGGCGGCGAGCGCCAGCACCGTGCCGAAGAGGTCCTCGCGCTCGCCGCACACGAACGTGATGCGCACACCCTTCTCGCGCGGACCGAGGATCGCGACGAACGCGCGAGTCACGTCGGCCTCGGTGAGGATCCCGACCACGTGCTGGGCGCGGACCACCGGTAACGCGTGGATGCGCCGCATCGCCATCTCGCCGGCGGCCCGCTCGATCGGCGTCGTCGCTTCCACCGTGACCGGGTGCTTGGTCATGATCTCCGACACCGGATGGTCGAGGTCCACCGGCAGCCCCGACAGCGACCACGGGTTGAGCTGCGGCGGATAGGCCCGGGCCACGTCGTACGAGGAGACGATCCCCACCAGCACCAGACCCTCCGCGTTGGGGCGGACCACCGGAAGATGGCGAATCGACGACCGCAGCATCATCGCCGCCACGGCCGAGATCCGGGTCTCGGGCGTGGTGGTCGTGGGGTGCGCGGTCATCCAGTCGTGGACCAGCATCGGAGTCAGTCTCCTCTTCTGGGCCATCGGCAGGCGCGCGCGAGAACTCAAGCTCCATCCCCGGCGCCCGGCCTGTGTAAGATCTACCGGGGAGACCTCGATGAGCGAGATGCGCCAGACCGCCCCGGCCGCAACGCCGGCCGAGTTCCGCTACTGGGAGAATCTCGAGAAGCCCTGGGCGGGGCGGCTGCGCGGCGTGGGACGGCGGGTTTTGGGGTTCGATCCGGCGCCCCCGGACCACGTGGTCGAGACGCTCGCGTCCATGTACTACGACGCAGATCCGCTCGCGGAAGCGTTCGTCGACGAGGTCTACCTTGGGCGCAGCGCCGCGCACGGTCGCGCGCAGCTCGACCAGGCCCTGACCCACGGCGTGGCTTCGATCCCCGATGCGCCACGGTCGCTCGCGGCGCTCTTCGACGACATCGAGCACGACCCCGAGTGGGTCGACCGCGAGCAGGTCGAGCTCGGCGCGCGGGTCTTCCGGCGCTACGGCACCGCGGTGTTCCGGTTCGCGGGAGCGATCACGCTCGAGGGCTACTCCGAGAACTCGGTCGCCAAGCCGCTGGTCTTGAGCGGCGGCTACACCGGCGACAGCACGCGGCGGCGTTTTCTCGAGACCGCGTCGTTCTGGATCGCGGTCTCCGAGCCCGGCGGCCTCGCGCACGGAGCGCCCGGACGCGCCTCGGCGATGCGCGTGCGGATCATGCACGTGTTCGTGCGACGCCGGCTGCTCGACCACCCGGAGTGGGATCTCGACGCCTGGGGCGTACCGATCAGCCAGGGCGACGCGCTGCTCACGCTCATGGGCGGCAGCTTCGCGCCGGGCGTCGCCATGCAGGCGATGGGCTTTCGCCCGAGCGTCCGCGAGATCGAGGCGATGATGCACTTCTGGCGCTACGTCGGGCACCTCATGGGAGTGCGCCCGCGCTGGTACCCACGCTCGCTGCGCGAAGCGGCGCAGCTCACGTTCGTGACGCTGGTGAAAGGCGCGCGCCGCTCGGGCGACGACGGGCGACAGCTGTGTCAATCGTACCTCGACGCCTTCGCGCCGGAGCTCGAGGCCGGTCGAGGGCGAGCCGGTGCCGGACGAGCGCAGCGGCTCGCGGCGGCGATCGAGCACGGCATTCACCGTGGCTATACGCGGTTCTTCATGTCCGGCCGGGCTTACCGCCGGAACCGGCTGGCTCCGGCCAGGCTCTGGGCGTTGCACCCGCTGGCGCAGGCGCCGTTCATCTTCACGGCGGAGACCCTGCGCCGATGGTTTCCGCCTCTCGAGGAGGTGGCGGATCGCTTCGCCCGGTCGAGCCGCCAGCGCTGGCTCGACCGTTACATGGGCGGACGCCCCGCCGAGTACCGGCCCACCGAATCGTTCACGCGCTAGCGCCGCCGCCGTGGCGAGCTCGGGTACGTGATGACTCCATGCGATTCCTGGCAACCGGGCACCTGGGTTGTCGCGGCTCGCGGATCGTGACTTGAGCCCGGTCTTCCTGCGAAACGCCCCGGGTTACGAGCGGCGGCGGACGGGGCTGGCTGCCCACGAGCGTCGCGCGCTGAATCCTTCGCGCCTCACTGGACGTGGATGGTCATCTTCATCCCGCCGTGGCCCGATCCACAGAAGTGGTCGCAGATGGTGGTGAAGTCGCCGGTCTGCTGCGGTGTCAGCCGTACCTCGGTGGTCTTGCCCGGCTCGATCTCCTCGTCGATCCCGAGCTTCCGCATGAAGAACCCGTGCGTCACGTCCTCGCTGGTGAGCAAGAGCCGCACGGTCTCGCCTTTCCGGATCGTGATCTCCTTGGGCGTGAACTCGAAGCGGTGCGCCGTGATGGCGATGTCCCGTGGAGCGTCGCTCGCGGCGTCGCCGGGATCGGCGGCGGTCGACGCCAGCGCCGGAGCGCCGAGCAAGATCGCGACGGTGAGCAAACCTCTGGCAACGTGCATCGCTGCACCTCCTTCTGTTGGGTCCGGTGGATGGAAACGGTGGTGACGGATCAGACGGCGCGGCGCCGCAGCAGCCGCACGAATCCTTCGGTCCCCGAGAACGTGCGCTGGGTCAGCTCCACGTCGTCGAGGTCGAGCGAAGCCGGCGCCTCACCCGCGACGCTCTCCCGCACCACCCGCAAGCCGAGCCCCGCGTAGGGCCGCGCGCCGTCGTAGGGCACCGGCTTCTTGTCGTCGGTGGCGTCCGGATCCGGGAACGAGAACACCAGCGAGCGCGCGGCGTCGTGACGCGTGTGGCCGATCACGCGATGGTGGGCGCGGTGGATGTGGCCGTAGAGCACGGTCACGTTCTCGAACGGCGCCAGCACCTCGAGGACCTGATCGCCGTCGCGGGTGAACCACTCCCACTCGGGCTTCAGATCGAAGAGCGGGCGGTGGGTGAAGACCACGATCGGCGCCGTGGGCTGGAATCGGCCGAGGTCCTGCTCGAGCCAGGCGATCCGCTCGGCGCCCACCTCGGGGCGGGCGCGCGACACGTTGTCGAGCGCCACGAAGTGCACGCCGCGGTGGTCGAACGAGTACGAGGTCTCGCCGAAGTGCTCGCGGAAGAGCGCGCCGCCGTCGAGCCCGGCGTCGTGCTCCCCGGGGATCGCTTTCACGACCGGCCCGTCGAGCCGCGACGCGATGTCGCGGAAGGTGCGCATGCGCCGCGCATGCTCGTCCTTGTCTTCGCTGTCGTGGGTGAGGTCGCCGGTGAAGAGCACCAGGTCGGGCTTCTTGGGTAACGCGTTGACGTTCTGGATCGCCAGCTCGAACGCGGCCGTGCCGCCCGGATACTGGGGGCTCTGGAACCCGACGTGGGTGTCGGAGAGCTGTACGAACGAGAAGCTCCCCGGCGCCTCGCCGTTGGCCTCGGCGAGCCGCCGCGTGACGTGGTCGCCTTCCTTGGCGAGGGCGCCGCGGGGTCCCACGGCATAGAGCGCGCCGAAGCCCAGCGATATTCCGGTGATGCTCAGAAAGCGGCGGCGATCCAAGTCCCGTTCCATGGCGGCCTCCCTCGTGCGGTTTCGGGGAGGAGACTCGGGAGCCGCCGCGTTTATTCCACCCGGCTCATTCGCGGGGGAGTGGAATATTCTGCGTGCCGGAAGAGTCTGAATGTCCGGGATCTCAGCCGATCCAGCGGATGCGCTTCTGGATGGGGGCTCGACCGGATGACCGACGACGAGGCGGAGCGGTTCCGGGTGCTCGTCCTCCCCCATCTCGACGCCGCGTTCAACCTGGCGCGCTGGCTGGTCGGCAGCGAGCCCGACGCCGAGGATGTGGTGCAGGACGCTTACGTGCGCGCGATGCGCGGGTTCGACGGCTTGCGCGGCAGCGACGCCCGTCCCTGGATTCTCGCCATCGTGCGAAACGCATCGCTCACCTGGCTGGGGCGGAACCGCCCGCAGACGCTCGCCGAGCCGCTCGAGGAGGAGGCGCACGCCGACCGTTCGGAACCGAGCCCCGAGGACGCGGCGCTGGTCGCCGCGGATGCCCGCGCGGTTCAGCAGGCGCTCGCGGAGCTGGTTCCTCGCCACCGGGAGATGATCGTGCTCCGCGAGCTCGAGGGACTCTCGTATCGCGAGATCGCCGCGGTCACGGGCACTCCGATCGGCACCGTCATGTCGAGCCTGTCGCGAGCCCGCGAGGCGCTGCGGCGGCGGCTCGCGACCTCGGCGGTGGAGGCGTGACATGAGCTGCGAGCCGACCCGGGCCGCGCTCGACGCGTTCCTCGACGACGAGCTCGGGCCCCTCGACGCGCGGGCGATCGAGGAGCATCTGGCGAGCTGTGCATCGTGCACCGCGCAAGCAGCCTCGCTGCGCGCGCTCCGCACCGGCGTGCGTGCGGGGGCGCCTTACTACCGGGCGCCGGCGGCGCTCCGAACCTGGCTCGACGGCGAGATCGGCCGCAGGCCGGAGGTCGCGGCCACCACTCTCGCGCGGCCGCCGGCGAGCGTGATTTCAGCTGCGGCGCGACCTCGATCCCGCGCCGCCATCGCTGCCCTCGCCGCTTTCGTCGTGGGCGCCCTCACGACGTGGAGTCTCCGTTCGCCGCGATCCGACGCGATCCTCGACGAAGCGGTCGCCGATCACGTGCGCTCGCTCATGGCCGCGCATCTCACCGACGTGCCCTCCACCGACCGCCATACGGTGCGGCCGTGGTTCGCGGGGCGGCTCGACGTCGCGCCGCCGGTCGTGGATCTGGCGAGCGAAGGCTACGAGCTGATCGGCGGACGGCTCGACTACCTGGGCCAGCGGCCCGCGGCGGCGCTCGTCTACCGCCGCAAGCAGCACGTCATCAACGTGTTCGTGCGTCCCGGCGGACCGCGCGGCACGACGCGCGAGCGGGCCGAGATGCGCCGCGGCTACAACCTGGTGGCGTGGGGAGACGAAGCCCTGAGCTTCGTCGCGGTCTCCGACCTCTCGGCCCCCGATCTTCGCGACTTCGCCGCCTCCTTCCGCGCCGGCACCGCCACGGCACCTGAACCGAAGGCGCCTTAGTCAGAGTTTGTGAGCGAGTCGATCGACGGGACTACGGGGGACAAGCCCCCGCGCTACGCGCACCCGGGCTCGCCAGCGTCGTAACCCCGAATTTGCCAGCGCGCCAGGAGGCGCGCCGGCGAGCGGGCAGCGAGCCGACTCGGGGGTGGGGCCCCGAAAAATCGCACTTTTTTCGGGGCGGGGGGCTTGAAAAGCCCCCCGATTAAACGACGCGATTCTGGCGGACGCACTCCGAGTACCAGCGGGCGCTCGCCTTGGGGATGCGGCGCTGGGTCGGATAGTCGACGTACACGATGCCGAAGCGCTTCGCGTAGCCCCACGCCCACTCGAAGTTGTCGAGCAGGCTCCACAGGCAATAGCCGCGCACGCGGTAACCGTCGGCGATGGCGCGGGCCAGCTGGCGCAGATAGCAGCGCAGGTACACGATCCGGTCGAGGTCGAGCACCTCGCCGTTCGCGGTGAGCGCGTCGCGCGCGGCACAGCCGTTCTCGCTCACGAAGAAGTCGCCGCCGAAGCCGAGCTGCTCCACACAGTGGCGGGGCGCCCAGTAGAGCGCGTCGGGCACGACGTCGAGCCACGGCATGTCGAGCTTCGGGTAGCCGCCCGGAAACGGCAGCAACTCGAAGCCGGCGTCGCTGGCCGCGGCGCGCGCATAGACGCCCGTGTAGACGTTGAGGCCCAGCTCGTCGAGCGGCTGCGCGATGGTCGCGAGGTCCTCGGGCTCCATGTCGGGCAGCTCGCCGCGCGCCTCCGCCGCGCGCGCGAAGCGTTCCTCGTAACGACCGGTGAGCGCTGGCACCAGCACTCCGCCATTCGTCCCGACGGCGCCGAACGCCCGCGACGCCGCCGCGACGTCGGTGGGAGACTCGGTGACCGGCACCGGCACCGTGAGATTGTCGACCAGGCTCACCCGGCAGGGCCGCGTTGCGTGGGCGCGGATCGCCTGCACCGCCAGCCCGTGGCCGAGCAACGCGTGGTGCGAGGTCTGCCAGACCCTCTTCCGGCTCGCGAGCGCCACGCCCGGCGCGTGAAACCCCGGCTTCCCCACGTCGTACGAGAAGTGGGTGAAGCAAGCGATCTCGTTCAGGGTGGTCCAGTGCTCGACCCGATCGCCGAGCTCGCGCACCACCACACCCACGTAGTCGGCGAAATCCTGCGCCATTCGGCGCGACCGCCAGCCGCCGTACTCGTCCTCCAGCGCCTGCGGGTGATCCCAGTGATAGAGCGTGACGCGCGGGGTGATGCCGTGCCGCCCGAGCTCGTCGAGCAAGCGCCGGTAGAAATCGAGGCCGCGCTGATTCACCGCTCCATGGCCTCGTGGAAGCACCCGCGGCCAGGCGATCGAGAAGCGATACGCGCGCACCCCCAGGGAGGCCATGATCGCGACGTCGTCCCGGTAGCGATGGTAGTGGTCGCAGGCGACGTCCCCGGTGTCGCCGCCCAGCACCCGGCCCGGCGAGCGCGCGAACGCGTCCCAAACCGACGGCGCGCGGCCGTCCTCCGCGGCCGCGCCCTCGATCTGATACGAAGCCGTCGCGACGCCCCACTGAAAGCCGGAAGGAAACGAGTCCGTCATGGGATCCACCGTCCGCGGCGTCTTTGCATGTCGATGTGGCTGTGTGAGACTACCGGGCTTCGTGCCACCCCCGTCCCCTTCCCCCATGTCATCCTACGGCGCGCGATTGGCCCGGGCCACCGTCGCCGGCCTGTTCGTGGCGCTCGGCGCGCTGACTCCCGCACGGGCCCAGACGCCGTTCGATCTCGACACCGTTTCCCTGCGCGCCTCCAAGCTCGCATCGCAGCCCTACCGCGAGCCCAAGAACCAGGTTCCCGACTGGTTGCTCAAGATCAGCTACGACCAGTGGCGTGACATCCGGTTTCGCCCCGACCTCGCGCTGTGGGCGGATCGGCCGTCGGCCTTCCGCACGCAGTTCTTTCACGCGGGCCTCTTCTACGACAAGCCCATCAAGGTCAACGTGGTCGAAGGCAGCCTGGTCAAACCGCACGAGTTCAACCCCAACGATTTCGACTACGGCCACAACGACTTCGCCAGCAAAGTCCCGCCCGACCTGGGCTACGCCGGCTTTCGGCTGCACGCCAACTTCAAGACCAAGGACTACTTCGACGAAGTGATCGTGTTCCTCGGCGCCAGCTATTTCCGGGCACTCGGGCGCGACCAGGTGTTCGGCCTCTCGGCGCGCGGTCTGGCGATCGACACCGCCGACCCGCGCGGCGAGGAGTTCCCACGCTTCACCGAGTTCTGGCTGGTGAGCCCGGTGCCGAGGCCGCGCGAGCCCGCGAACGAGAAAGACAAAGAGAAGGACAAGGATAAAGACAAAGAGAAAGAGAAGGACAAAGACAAGGGACACGCCAAGAAGGACGCCAAGGCCGCCGTGCCGGCGCCCTCGAGCTACCCGGCGAACCCCAACGAGTCGATCATCTACGCGCTGCTCGACAGCCCCAGTGCCGCGGGTGCCTTCCGGTTCGAGATCACGCCCGGCGAGCAGACCGTGATCAAGGTCGCGGCGCGAATCTTCCCGCGCACCGAGGTCCGGAAGCTCGGGGTGGCACCACTCACGTCGATGTTCTTCCACGGCGAAGGAACCACCCGCCGCTTCGACGATTTCCGTCCCGAGGCCCACGATTCGGACGGCCTGCAGCTGGCGCTCAGGAACGGTGAGTGGGTGTGGCGCCCTCTCGACAACCCGAAGGAGCTCAGGGTCTCGAGCTTCCAGATGGACAACCCGGTGGGCTTCGGCCTGCTGCAGCGCGACCGGAACTTCGATCACTACCAGGACCTCGAGACCCACGCCGAATCGCGCCCCAGCGTGTGGATCGAGCCGGACCCCGGTTGGGGACCGGGCCGCGTCGAGCTGGTCGAGATCCCCACCAGCTCCGACTTCAACGACAACGTGGTCTCGTACTGGGTGCCGGCGGTGCCCGTGAAGCCCGGGGCGATGCTCGCCTACGGCTACACCATGCGCTGGTTCGGCGACGATCCAGCGCTGCGCCCCGAGGGACGCGCGGTCGCCACGTTTCGCGATTCGGCCGGCAAGGAAGACGTGCGGCGTTTCGTGATCGACTTCGAGGGAAAGAAGCTCGCCGACATCCCGGCCGACCGGGTGCTGCACGCGACCGTGAGCGTCGCCGGCGGCGCCGAGGCCGCGGACGTGACCGAGCAGCAGGTGGTCAAGAACACGGCGACCGGTGGCTGGCGCCTCACATTCAAGGTGCTGCCCAAGAAGCGCGGCCCCCTTGACCTCCGCGCGTTTCTCGACGAGAAGGGCGAGGCCCTCACCGAGACGTGGACGTACCTGATCCAGCCGTGAAACCGGCTTCGCTGCCCGCCGACCCGGCACCCGCGATCGCCCCCACCGAGCCCACGCCCCGAGCGGCTGGCCCGCGTGTGCTGTCGCTGCCTCAAGAGCACGTCCTCCAGGACTGGAAGGAAGCGCACGAGCGTGCTCGCGCGTACCTCGAGGCGCTCGGTATCGACGGGGAAGCACGGGAGCGGCTCGCGACCGCGGCAATCCAGCGCACTCTCGACCGCCCCTGGCCGCCCGACGGCGACGCGGTGCTCGAGACCTGGCGCTCGCTGCGCGAGGTCGTGAGGGAGACCTATCCCGCCGCGGCCTCCGCCGAGTCGGCCGACGACGCCTTCCTGGCATGGCGGCTGGCCCACGCGGGACGAGGCAAGCCCGGCACGGTCGAGAGGCCGAGCTCCCCGGCGCCGCCGGGCGAGCCGTTGCGGTCGACGCCGCTGGTCTTCCGCCGCTCGATGCACTCCGACGTGACGCTGGAACGACGCCTGGTCCGGCGCTGGTTCCGCAGGCTCTTCGGAAGATCGAGAGCCGCCACCGGACCCAAACCGGTCGACCTCCGCCAGATCCGCAAGAAGATGCCGTGGACGCGGGTCGCGCGGCGGCGCCGGATCTTGCTGCTGCTCTTGATCCTGATCCCCACCGTGATCGCCAGCAATTTCATGGCAGTGGTGCTGCCCTATCAAGGCCGGACCCGCCTCGAGATCGCGATCGTGGTGTTCTTCGGCGCGCTCTTCGGCTGGATCTCGATCGGATTCTGGACCGCGACCCTCGGCTTCTGGACGCTCGTCAAGCGCCGCGACCGGTTCGCGATCACCAACATCGAGCCATCCACCAGCGGCGATTCCGAGCACGGCCAGGCCGGGCGGCCACCCTGGCCGGAGGAAGCGCTCGCGGCCCGCACCGCGATCATCATGCCGATCTGCAACGAGCCGGTGGAGCGGGTGTTCAGCGGCCTGCGTGCGATCCACGACTCGCTGGAACGCACCGGACGCGGCCGCGAGTTCCACTTCTTCGTGCTCAGCGACACCGCGGATCCGACGCTTGCCGCGCACGAGATGGAGGCCTGGTTCGACTGGTGCCGCGCCACCAACGGCTTCGGGCGCATCTTCTACCGGCGCCGCAAGGTGCGGATCGAGAGGAAGAGCGGCAACGTCGGTGACTTCCTGCGCCGCTGGGGAAGCCGCTACGAGTACATGATCACCCTCGACGCCGACAGCCTCATGGCGGGCGAGACTCTCACCCGCCTGGTCGACCTCGCGGAGCGCCATCCCGACGCCGCCATGATCCAGACCGTGCCTGCGGCGGTGAACCGGAAATCGCTGCTGGCGCGGATCCAGCAGTTCTCGAGCCGCGTCTACGGTCCCATGTTCGCCGCCGGTCTCCATTACTGGCAGCTCGGCGAAGGGCAGTACTGGGGCCACAACACGATCGTGCGCGTGAAGCCGTTCATGGACCATTGCGGCCTGCCGCGACTGCCGGGCAGCGAGCCGCTGGGTGGCGAGATCCTGAGCCACGACTTCGTGGAAGCGGCGCTGCTGGGACGCGCCGGCTGGACGCTGTGGCTCGCGTACGACCTGGGCGGCAGCTACGAGGAGGTCCCGAGCACGCTGCTCGAGGAAATGAAGCGCGACCGCCGCTGGTGCCAGGGCAACTTGCAGCACCTGCGGCTGCTCTTCACCGAGGGATTCTTCGGTGCCCACCGCATGCTGTTCCTGAACGGAGCGCTTTCCTACGTGTCGGCGCTCCTCTGGTTCACGTTCCTGGCACTCAGCACCATCGAGGCGGTGCTCAACAAGCTCCGCCCGCCCGAGTACTTCCCGCACGGCCGCGGTCTCTTCCCCGAGTGGCCGATCTGGCGGCCCGACTGGGCGCTGTCGCTGGCCGCGGTCACCGCCGTGATCTTGTTCTTGCCCAAGCTCCTGAGCCTGATGCTGGTGATCTTCAAGCGACGTCAGACCCGCCAGTTCGGCGGGTTCTTCGGATTGCTCGGCAGCGTGGTGGTGGAGATCCTGGTGTCGAGCCTCCTGGCGCCGATCCGCATGGTGTTTCACAGCCGCTACGTCGTGATGAACCTCTTGGGGCGCACCGTCGGCTGGAAATCGGGAAGCCGCGACGAGAGCGACACGTCCTGGGGCGAGGCGCTGCGCCACCACGGCTTCGACACGCTGTTCGCGAGCGTCTGGGGAGCCGGGCTCTACTGGCTCAACCCGGGATATTTCTGGTGGCTGATGCCGATCGTCGGCGCGCTGGTACTGTCGGTGCCGATGTCGGTGTGGACCAGCCGCGCCACCGCCGGGGCCCGCGCGCGGCGGATGCATCTCTTCGTGACTCCGGAGGAGTATTCGTCGCCGCCCGAGCTCGTCGCGCTGCACGAGCTCATGAGCGTGGCGGAGGCGCACAAGGCCGCCCTCCCGACCGCCGAGCACGACGGATTCGTGCGCGCGGTGGTCGATCCCTACGTCAACGCGCTGCACCGCGCCGTGGCCGGGCGCCGGCGCCGGGTCCGGCCGGGCGTGCGCGCCGCGCGCCGCAAGCTCATCGATCGCGCGCTGCGCGAAGGCCCGCACGTGCTCTCGAGCAAGCAGCGCCGCTACCTCATGCAGGACCCCGCCGCGATCGACGAGCTTCACGAGCGGGCGTGGAGCTTGCCCGACCGCTTCGACGCGGCGCGCTGGGGCCGCCCGGGTGCCCATCCCGGAACCGCGTGAAAGGTCGACGCGGGCTTCTCAGCATCCGGCTGACGCGCATCGTCGCGGCATCGGCGGTGCTGATGCTCGGGGCCTGCACGCGTAGCGATCCCCACCAGCTCACGTTCTGGGCGATGGGCAGCGAGGGCGACGCGGCCGCGAAGCTGGTGCCGTCGTTCGAGCGCGCGCATCCCGGCATTCACGTGCGGGTGCAGCAGATCCCGTGGAGCGCGGCGCACGAGAAGCTGCTCACCGCCTTCGTCGGCGGCGCCATGCCCGACGTGTTTCAGGCGGGAAACACCTGGCTTCCCGAGCTCCGCGAGCTGCACGCGATCGCGTCCCTCGATGCATTCCTGAGCGGCAGCCGCGCGATCGACCGCGCCGACTTCTTCGCCGGCGTCCTCGACACCAACGTGATCGAGGGCGGGACGTGGGGAATTCCCTGGTACGTGGACACGCGGCTGGTGTTCTATCGCCGCGACTTGCTCGAGGCCGCGGGCGTCCAGGACGCGCCGCCCACGTGGGATGCGTGGATCGACGCCATGCATCGGTTGCGGGCCAAGACGCCCGACTCCGAGCATCACGCGATCCTGCTGCCGCCTCGCGAGTGGCAGGTACCGGTGATCCTGGCGCTCGGCGCCGGCGGCGAGCTGCTGCGCGACGGCGATCGGTTCGGAAATTTCCGCAGCGCGCCGGTGCGCCGGGCGTTCGCCTGGTACCTGTCGCTCTTCCAGCAGCATCTGGCTCCCAGCGGCACCGAGGCCAGCGCGGGAAACCTCTACCAGAGTTTCGCGAGCGGAGCGTTCACGTTCTACGTGACCGGGCCCTGGAACCTGACGGAGATGGCGCACCGGCTCCCGGCCGAGCTTCAATCGAGCTGGGACACCATGCCGATGCCCGCCGCGTCGGACGGTGACGGCGGACCGTCGATCGCCGGAGGTGCCAGCCTCGCGGTCTCGGCCTCGACGGCGCGCAAGGACGACGCGTGGCGGTTGATCGAGTTCCTGAGCGAGCCGGCGCATCAAGCCGAGCTCTACCGTCTCACCGGCGATTTACCGTCGCGCGATTCGGTGTGGCGCGCGCTCGGACTCGCCGACGCTCCACGCGCGCGCGCCTTCCATTCCCAGTTGCAATCGGTGCGAGCAACACCGAAGATCCCCGAGTGGGAGCAGATCGCTGCAAAGGTAGGTGAGCACGCGGAAGCGATGATCCGGGCCGATGAGGATCTCGACGACGGTCTCGCCCGGCTCGACCGTGACGTCGACCGCATCCTCGAGAAGCGCCGCTGGCTTCTCGATCACCCCGAGCCTGCTCCGGGAGCGGATGCGCACTGAGCCGCGCACCGGTCGCCCGCCACGCCAGGTGCCTCGTTGACGCGCAGCGAGCGCTCCCCGGCGGCGTGGCTCCTGGTAGGCCCGGCGCTCGCGGCAATCGGGCTCTTCTTCGCGCTGCCGGTGGGCGCCGCGCTGATCCTGAGCTTCACCGATTTCGACATCTACGCGCTCGCCGATCTGCACCGGCTGCGCTGGATCGGACTCGGCAACTACGCTCACCTGCTGCACGACTCCCGGTTCTGGATCGCGCTTCGCAACACCGCGTATTTCGTGTTCGTCGGCGGACCGCTCTCGGTGGCGGTGTCGCTCGCGGCGGCGCTGGCGCTCGATGCGCGCGCCGCGCGCTTCAAGCCCTTCTTCCGGACCGTGTTCTTCCTGCCGGTCGTGACCACGCTGGTCGCGGTGGCCGTGGTGTGGCGCTACCTCTACCACCCGCGCGTCGGTCTCCTGAATCACGTGCTCGGCTGGTTCGGCGTCGCTCCGATCGACTGGCTGGGCGATCCGCGCTGGGCGATGCCCGCGATCATCTTGCTCGCGGTGTGGAAGAACTTCGGCTTCAACACGCTGATCTTCCTCGCGGGGCTCCAGGGGATCCCCGAGCGGCTCTACGAGGCCGCCCGCCTCGACGGAGCCAGTGCCTGGCAGCAGCTGCGCGCCGTCACGATGCCGATGCTGGCGCCCACGTTCCTGCTCATCGCCGTGCTCACCGCCGCCGGATACTTCCAGCTCTTCGCGGAGCCCTACGTGATGACGCAAGGAGGCCCGGGATCGAGCACGCTGAGCGTGGTGCTGCTCATGTACGAGCAAGGATTCCGGTGGTGGAACCTGGGCTACGCGGCCGCGGTGGCGTTCGTGCTGTTCGCGATCATCCTCGCCTTCACCGGGCTCGAGATGCTAGTTCGCCGGCGAGTCCCCGAGGCGAGCGGCACCGCGGGGACGGCGGCTTGAAGGGCGTCGTGGCGCGCTGCGCCCTCAACGCGTTGCTCGCGCTCGGCGCGCTCGCGACGCTGGTGCCCTTCCTGTGGATGATCTCCGCGTCACTGATGCCCACCGGTGAAGCGAGCGCCGTGCCGCCACGGTTCCTGCCGAGCCACCCCACCGCGGAGCACTACCGGGCACTCTTCGACCGGCTCTCGCTGGGCCGCCACGCGCTCACCAGCCTCGGCCTCGCTTCCGCCATCACGGCGATCGGGCTGGTCGTGAATTCGATGGCCGGCTACGCCTTCGGCAAGCTCGACTTCGCCGGGCGCGACCGGATCTTCCGGGTGCTGCTCGGGGCGCTGGTGATCCCGTCGCAGGTGGCGATGCTGCCGCTCTTCTTGCTCCTCAAGGCGATGGGCCTGGTCAACACCCTCGCCGGGGTGGTGGTGCCCGGGCTCGCCAGCGTGTTCGGGATCTTCCTGATCCGCCAGCACGCGCAGGCGATTCCAGGCAGCATCCTCGACGCGGCGCGTGTCGACGGCGCCGGCGAGATCCGCATCTACCGGTCGATCGCACTCCGGCTGCTGACCCCGATCCTCGTGACCCTCGGTCTCTTCACGTTCATGGGCGCATGGAACGATTTCCTGTGGCCGCTGGTGGTGCTCTCCGACGACCGGCTCTACACCCTGCCCGTGGCGCTCGCGAACCTGGCCGGCGAACATGTGCAGGATACCGAGCTCATGATGGCCGGCGCCGTCGTAACCGTGCTGCCGGTCGTGCTGCTGTTCGTGGCGCTGCAGCGGTTCTACGTCGCCGGGCTGACCTCGGGCGGAGTGAAAGGATGACCCGCGATGAACGGACGGTTGGCTCCGTGCCGCGCCGGCGCGCGACCCTGGCGCTGGCCCTGTTGCTCGCCCTGGGCCTCGATCTCGCTTCCTCCGACGTCCGAGCTTCGAGCGTGATCCTCGACTCGTTCGACACCCTCGACGGCTGGAGCACCAGCGCCTCCGAGGGCGCGCACGTCAAGCTGCAGCTGGTCCCGGGTCCCAACGGCAGCGCCATGCGCATCGATTACGACCTGAGCCGCGGCCGCGGCTACGTGATCCTGCACAAGGCCTTCCCGCTCGATCTGCCCGCCAACTACGCGTTCAGCTTCCAGCTGCGCGGCGAGGGGCCGCACAACGACTTCGAGTTCAAGACCGTCGACCCCGCCGGACAGCGCGTGTGGTGGAGGAAGGAGCGCGATTACTCCTTCCCGGTCGAGTGGCAGAAGGTCACGATCCGTCGCTCGCGGCTCGAGTTCGCGTGGGGCCGGACCAACGCCGACCTGACCAAGCTCGGCTCGATCGAGATCGCGATCGTCGCCAACGAAGGCGGCCAGGGAACCGTGTGGCTCGACGATCTGGCCTTCGAGAAGCGCGAACCGACCTCCACCGAGCACCTCGAGCCGCACGTCGATGCGTCGTCGTACCGCGACGGATTCGAGCCGGCCAACGTGCTCGACCTCAAGCCCGACACCGCCTGGAAGAGCAAGCCGCTTCCCCGCGATCAGCAGCTCACGCTCGATTTCGGCGAGAACCTCGAATACGGCGGCCTGACCCTCGACTGGGACCACGACGACTACGCGACCCAGTACGCGATCGAGTGGTCCCTCGACGGCAACGAATGGACGCCGGCCTTCAAGACCACCACCGGCGACGGCGGGCGCGTCTACGTCTACATGCCGGACGCCGAATCGCGCTACTTGAGGATCTCGATGCAGCGGTCGAGCCGCGGCCGCGGTTACGGCATCACCGAGATCTCGATCAAGCCGTATTCGTTCTCGGCGTCGCCCAACCAGTTCTTCGAGGCGATCGCCGCCGAGACGTCGCGCGGGGCCTTCCCGCGCTACCTGCTGGGCAAGCAGACCTACTGGACGGTGGTGGGCGCCGCGGGGGACTCGAAGGAAGCGACGCTCAACGCCGACGGCATGCTCGAGTTGGGTCGCGGCACACTTTCGATCGAGCCCTTCCTGCGGACCGACTCCGGCCCCATCACCTGGGCCGACGCCGAGATCACCCATCGGCTGGAGGACGGATATCTGCCCATTCCATCCGTGGTGTGGCGAGCGGGCTCACTGCTGCTCACCATCACCGCGGTGGCCTCGGGCGACGCGGGAAGCTCGGTGCTGTTTGCGCGCTACCGCCTGGAGAATCAGGGCACCGACGAGGCGCCGGTGCAGCTCTTCCTGGCGATGCGCCCGTTCCAGGTGCTGCCACCCTGGCAGAACCTCAACATGAGCGGCGGCGTCGCGCACGTGCAGGACATCCGCATGGAAGGGAACACCGCGCGCCTCGACGGGAACGTGGTGCAGTCGCTGACGCCGGTCGACCGCGCCGGCGCCGCGAGCTTCGAGCAAGGCAGCATCAGCCGCTACGTGCTGGCGGGAGACGTGCCGCTGCAGAACCACGCGTACGACCCGTTCGGCCTCGCCTCCGCCGCGTTCCAGTACAACCTCTATCTGGCCGCGGGAACCTCGACGGAGGTGGACATCGCGGTTCCGTTTCATCCCAGCTCCGGGGCCGTCGAGATCGAACCGCGGACCTTCGCCCAGGCTCTCGACCGCACCGCCTCGAGCTGGCGGCAACTGCTCGGCCGGGTCGAGATCGGCGTGCCCGACGTGGCGCGCGATTACGTCGACACGCTGCGCAGCACCCTCGCCTACACGCTGATCAACCGTGACGGCCCGGCGTTGCAGCCCGGCTCGCGCACCTACGCCCGCTCGTGGATCCGCGACGGCACCATCAGCTCGGCCGCGCTCCTGCGCAACGGCTTCACCGCCGAGGTCCGCGAGTTCCTTCGCTGGTACGCGAGCTATCAGGCCCCGGACGGCATGATTCCGTGCTGCATCGACCGGCGCGGAGCCGATCCCACGCTGGAGCACGACAGCCCCGGCGCCTTCATCCACACCGTGGCCGACTACTACCGTTTCACCCGCGACGTGGGCTTCGTGTGGGAGCTCTGGCCGCACGTGGTGCGCGCCGTCGACTACATGGCGAACCTGCGCCAGACCCAGATGACCGAGCTCTACCGGACTCCCGACCACATCGACCGCTACGGCCTCCTGCCCGAGTCGATCAGCCACGAGGGCTACTCGGCGCATCCGGTGCATTCCTACTGGGACGATTTCTTCGCGCTGCGCGGGCTCATGGACGCGGCCGAGCTCGCGGCGCTGCTGGGAGACGACGAGCACGCGCGGCGCTACGCGGACTTGCGTGATTCGTTCCGCGAGACGCTCACCGCGTCGATCCTGAGCACCGTCGCGCGCCAGCACCTCGAGTACGTCCCTGGCTCGGTCGAGCTGGGCGATTTCGACCCCACCTCCACCGCGATCGCGCTGGTGCTCGACCTCGATCTTGGCCCCGAGGTACACGCGCTCCTCGAGAAGACCATCGATCGCTACCAGGAGGAGGTCCAGCACCGCCAGCAAACCGGCGACTGGGAAAGCTACTCGCCGTACGAGATGCGAAACGCCGACGCGCTGATCCGGCTCGGCCGGCGTGGGGAGGCGATGGACCTCTTGGCGCGGCTGCTCGGCGACCGCCGCCCACGCGAGTGGAACGAATGGGCCGAGATCGTGTGGCGCGACGCCGACGCGCCGCGCTTCATCGGCGACATGCCGCACACCTGGGTGGCCGCGGGATTCGTGGGAGCGGTGCGCGACGCGTTCGCCTTCGAGCGCGAGTCCGATCAGGCGCTGGTGCTGGGAGCCGGTCTGCCGGCCGAGTGGGTGCTCGCGACCCCGGGGGTCCAGGTGAAGCGCTTGCCGACGTTCTACGGTCCGCTCAGCTACTCGATCACCGCGGAATCACCCACCCGGATCCGGGTGCGAATCCAGCCGGGGCTCGCGGTGCCGCCGGGGAAGATCGTGCTCGAGTCGCCGCTCGACAAGTCGATCGCGGGGATCGAGGCCAGCCAGCCGGGCGTCAAATCGGTCGGCGACCGGCTGGTCGTGATCGATCAGCTTCCCGCCGACCTGCTGATCAAATATTAGAATCGCCGAGCGCGCACGGACGCACGACTCCATGCTCGACCGACTGCTGGTACCGGCCCTCGACCGGCTCGACGACCCGGCGCCCCACGGCCGCTTCGTTTCCAACGGGCGGCTCGTGACGCTGCTCACCGGCGCCGGCGGCGGGTACACACGCTGGGACGGGCTCGCGGTCACCGCGTGGAGCGGCGACCGGACCTGCGACGAAGAGGGAAGCGCCGTCTACCTCCGCGATGCGCGCAGCGGCACGGTCTGGTCGGTCGGATTTCAGCCCACGCGCCGCGCGCCAGAGAGCTACTCGGTTCGCATGCGAGACGGGCGCATCGCCCACCAGCGTCTCGACGACGGACTGAACGTGTTGCAGGAGACCGCGATCGCGGCGCGCGGCAACGTCGAGCTCAGGCGGGTCGCGGTCGCCAATCAGAGCCGGATGACGCGGGTGCTGGACGTCATCACCTACGCGGAGGTGGTGTTGCACGACCCCGGGGCGCACGCCGCGCACCCGGTCTTCTCGCGGCTCTTCATCCAGACCGAGTGGGACGCCGAGCATCGGACGCTGCTCGCGCATCGGCGGCCTTACGCTCCGGGCGCACGCGCGCCGTGGCTTGCGCACTCGCTCGTCGGCCCCGGGGAGATCGCGTTCGAGACCGACCGCCGGCGATTCCTGGGGCGAGGCCGGGGCCGCTCGGACCCGCATGCGCTGGCGGCCGGCGGTGCGCTCTCGGGAACCGTGGGCAGCGTGCTCGATCCGATCGTGGCGATGCGGCGGCGGGTGGTCCTCGAGCCAGGGGAGCGGGCCGAGTGGCTCGCGGCGACCGCGGTGGCGGACGCCCGAGCCCAGGCACTGGGATCGGTCGCGGAGCTCGAGGATGCGGCCAGCTGGTTCCGCGCCTTCGACGGCGCCGGCCGCCACGAGCGCGACGTCCTGGAACGGCTGAGCCTCGATCTAGGCTGGTCCGAGCCCTTGCAAGCGACCGCCGCGGTGCTCGCTTACGGATGGGTGCCGCCCGCGGAGAACGGTGCCCGCCGCTCGCCAGCCGAGACTCCCCGCATCGAGGTCGCGCAAGCGCGCGACTACTGGAATGGGCTCGGGATCCCGATCCAAGCCACGGACGAGGAGATCGAGCGCACCCTCACGGCGCTCCTCGAGGCCGGGCATCGAGACCCGTCGTCGCCCCCGCTCCGCGTTGCCGGCAACGTCGAGGCTCCCCCACCCGAGCGAGCCGGCGCGCCCCCGGTCGCGGCGAAGCTGCTGTTCGAGAACGGCGTCGGCGGCTTCGATCCCTCGGGGCACGAATACGTGATCCGGACCCATGCCGTCTTCGCCGGCGGACTGCCGCCCCTGCCCTGGGTGAACGTGATGTCGAATCCAGGATTCGGCTGCCTGGTGAGCGAGACCGGCGCGGGATTCACCTGGAGCGGCAACAGCCGCGAGCATCGGCTGACACCATGGTCGAACGATCCGGTGACCGATCCTCATGGCGAGGCGATCTACCTCCGCGACGAGGCACGGGGACGGATCTGGTCGCCGTGCGCCGGACCGGCCGACCCCGAAGCCGCGTGCGAGGTGCGGCACGGCTTCGGGGTGAGCGAGTTCTCGAGCCAGTCGCACGGGATCGACCAGACCCTGCGGATCTTCGTCGACGCGGAGGCACCGGTGCGGGTGGTCTGGCTCACCCTCACCAACACCGGCGCCAAGTCCCGCGAGCTGAGCGTGTGGAGCTACGCGCAGCTGGTGCTGGGCGGTCTACCCGCCGAGACGCGCGCGGATGTCGTGACCGAGCACGACGCCGCGAGCGGCGCGCTGCTGGCCCGCAATCCGCGGAGCAAGGATTTCGCCGCCGGTGTCACGTTCGCCGCCGTGGTGGCACCCGCGCGGGGAAGCCCGTCGTTCACCGCCGATCGAACCGCGTTCCTGGGGCGGAACGGCTCGATCGCGGCGCCCGCTGCCGTGACCCGGGGCTCGCCTCTCGACGGCCGGACCGGTGCCGGGCTCGATCCGTGCGCTGCGTTCCGGGTGCCGATCGATCTGCCGGCTGGAGCATCGATCGACGTCGCGTTCGTGCTCGGCGAAGTCGCCAGCCGCGAGGCCGTGGGTCCTCTCGTGGCGCGCTTCCGCGGCGCGAGCGCGCTGGCCGCGTCCCTGGACCAGGCGCGCCGCTCGTGGTCCGAGGTGGTCGCGGGCGTGCGAGTGCGGACCCCGTCTCCCGAGATCGATCTGATGCTCAACGGATGGCTCGCGTACCAGACGCTCTCGTGCCGGTTGTGGGGTCGCTCGGCCTTCTATCAGTCGGGGGGTGCCTACGGATTCCGCGATCAGCTGCAAGATGCGGCCGGGCTGATCTACCACCGCCCCGAGCTCACCCGGGCGCAGATCGTGCTCCACGCCGGCCACCAGTTCCCCGAGGGCGACGTGCTCCACTGGTGGCATCCACCGGCCGATCGCGGTACCCGCACGCGGTTCTCGGACGATCTGGTTTGGCTGCCTTACATCACCGCCTTCTACGTGCGCACCACCGGCGACCAGAGCGTGCTCGACGAGCAAGCGCCGTTCGTCGTCGCCCGGCTTCTCGAGCCGGGCGAGGACGAGAGCTATCTCGAGACCCAGCGCACCGCCGAGACCGCGTCGGTCTACGACCATTGCTGCCGGGTGCTCGATCGCGCCCTGACCCGCGGCGCCCACGGTCTGCCGCTCATGGGCACCGGCGACTGGAACGACGGCATGAACCGCGTGGGACGCGAGGGCCGCGGCGAGAGCGTGTGGCTCGCGTTCTTCCTGGTGCACGTGATCGAGCTCTTCGCACCGCTCTGCGAAAGGCGCGGCGAGGGCGAGCGCGCGGAGCGCTACCGCGCGTACCGCGAGGACCTTCGCGGCGCCATCGAAGCGCACGCCTGGGACGGCGACTGGTACCGGCGGGCCTACGACGACGACGGCGTGGCGCTCGGCTCGGCCGCGGACGACGAATGCCGGATCGACGCGATCGCCCAGGCCTGGGCGGTGATCTCGGGTGTCGCGCCGCGGCCGCGTGCGGAAGCGGCGCTCGACGCGGTCGAGCAGCAACTGGTCCTCGACGACCCCGGCATGATCCGTCTGCTCACCCCGCCCTTCGACAAGACCCCGCGCGAGCCCGGTTACATCAAGGGATACGTGCCCGGTATCCGCGAGAACGGCGGACAGTACACACACGGTGCGCTCTGGGTGGTGCGGGCGCTGGCGGAACTGGGACGACACGAGCGAGCCGCCGAGCTGCTCGCCAAGCTCACCCCCGTCCACCATGCCCGCGATCGCGCCGCGGCGAGCATCTACCAGGTCGAGCCGTACGTGGTGGTGGCCGACATCTACAGCGTCGAGCCGCACCTCGGGCGCGGGGGCTGGACCTGGTACACGGGCTCGTCGGGGTGGATGATGCGGATCGCGCTCGAGTCGATCCTGGGGCTCACCGTCGAGGACGGGACGACGCTGGTGCTGCGCCCGCGCATCCCGGACTCCTGGCCGCGCTACCAGATCGAGTGGCGGGGGTTCGACGGTCGCACGATGCATGCGGTCGAGGTCTCGAACCCGGGCGGACGTGCCGCCACCGTCGTCTCCGGTACCGTCGATGGCCAGCCCGTCGCTGTCCAGGACGGCGCCGCGCGCATCCCCCTGGCGAACGACGGCGCTCGCCACCAAATCACGATCACGCTCGGCGCGGCGTGAGCAGCCGATGACGGCGCGAGCCCGAGCCGCCAACACCACGCTCGCGGCCGGGCGCCCGAGCCGGGTCGTGCGCCGGTCCCCGGGTGTCGACTCCTCGGGACCGTGGCACTGGATCGGCAGCTGGAACGTTCGGGTCGAGCAGGCCTTCGAGCGCTGGTTCATGAGTGCGCTCGGAGGCCCGCCCGACACGGACGACTTCGCGGCTTACTCGCGGCGCATGACGGCGCGCATGTGGTCGCTCTTCGGGCTCGCCTGCATCCCGCTCAACCTCGCGGCGTGGATTCTCGACCCCTGGATCTTTCGCACCGATCACCGGTCGTGGGCGGTGTTCACCGTGTGGCGCCTCGGGTTCCTGGCGTGCGCCGTCGGCACGTACTGGTCGATGCGCCGGACCGCCGAGCGGAACGCCTCGCCCTACCTCGTCGCGAGCGGGGTGCAGCTCGGCTTCACGTGCTTCTCGTTCCTCCTGTTCTCGGCCATGGGGGGCGCCGACCGGCCCTGGATGCAGACCGGCGCCGTGTATCCGCTCGCCACCGTGCTGTTCGCGGTACCGCTCCTGCCGCGCCTGGGACTGGCGCTCGGCACGGCCGTCGTGGTGCTGGCATCGTGCTTCTTTCCCCACCCCGACTACCTGCAGCAACCGTATGCACTGAGCCTGGTGCCGCTCACCATCGGTTGCGCGCTGCTCGGGACCGGCGGCGGACACGCGTTCTACGTGCTGATCCGCCGCAATTTCGAGCAGCGCCGCGAGCTCGCGCGGCTCGCTTACGTCGACGTCCTGACCAACGCGTCGAGCCGCGCTCGCTTCCTGGAGCTGGCCGAGATCGAGATCGGACGCGCGCGCCGCTACCGGAGGCCGCTCTCGCTCCTGATCCTGGACATCGATCACTTCAAGCAGATCAACGACACCCACGGTCACGCCGTCGGCGATCTGGTGCTGCGCGCCGTCGCCGATTCGGTGAAACGGACCATTCGCGGTATCGATCTCTTCGGACGTATTGGCGGCGAGGAGTTCGGCGTGGTGCTTCCCGAGACCGGAGCCGTGCAGGCGGCCGCCCTCGCCGAGCGGCTCCGCCTGGCCGCGGCGGAGGCGACCGTGAACGTGCCCTACACCCCACTGACGGCCCGTTGCACGATCACCGTCGGTGGCGCCGAGCTCCGGATGGAACGCGAGCAGCTTCGCGAGCTGCTGGTCCGGGCCGACACCGCGCTCTACGAAGGCAAGCGCGCCGGCCGGAACCGCGTGGTCCTCGCCTAGGTCCGCGCCTCAGCCGGCTCCCACCCCGAGCCGGTTTCCGTCGGCACCGAAGAGGTGAATGGCCGCGGGATCGAGCGTGATCGTCACGGCGGCGCCCGAGTCGAGCCCGGACATTCCACCCACCCGCGCGACCATCCGCACAGGCTCGGCCGCGGCCTCGGACGCAACGGTGAGATGCACCAGCGTCTCGTGGCCGAGGTTCTCTACGTGCTCGACGGTCGCGGGGATGCCGTCGCGCTCGACAAGCTTGATCGACTCGGGGCGGATGCCCGCGGTCACCGGCTCGCCATCCGTGCGGAGCGCGGCGGCATCCGCCTTCCGCGATGCCAGCGCCACTTCCCGGCCGCCCAGTCGCACCGCGAGCGCGCCCTGGGACGTCGCGCCGAGCCGGGTCGCGAAGAGATTCATCGGCGGATTGCCCATGAACCCGGCCACGAACGTGTTCTGCGGTGACGAATAGAGCTCCGCGGGCGCCGACACCTGACGGAGCTGTCCCGCGTCGAGCACCGCGACGCGGTCGCCGAGCGTCATCGCCTCGACCTGGTCGTGGGTCACGTACACCATCGTGGTGCGAAGCCGCCGCTGCAGCTCCTTGATCTCGGCGCGCACCTGCACGCGGAGCCGCGCGTCCAGGTTGGAAAGCGGCTCGTCGAGCAGCGAGACGCTCGGCTCGCGCACCAGCGCGCGGCCCATCGCGACCCGCTGGCGCTCGCCACCCGAGAGCTGCTTGGGAAGCCGGTCGAGCCAGCGCTCGATCTCGAGCGACTTCGCGATCGCCTCCACGCGGCGCTCCATCTCGTCCTTGGGAGTGCGCCGCATCTTGAGCGGAAACTCGAGGTTCCCGCGCGCGCTCAGGTGCGGGTAGAGCGCGTAGTCCTGGAACACCATCGCCACGTTGCGCTCTTGCGGGCTCGCGTCGTTGACCACCCGGTCGCCGATCCGCACCGTGCCGCCGGTGGCGGTCTCGAGCCCGGCGATCACCCGGAGCAACGTCGACTTGCCGCAGCCCGACGGCCCGACCAGCACCATCAGCTCCCCGTCGGCTACCGCTAGCGTCACGTCGGCGAGCGCACGCTTCCCGGTCGGATAGGTCTTGTCGAGGTGGTCGATGTCGAGGCTGGCCATGGCTCGATTCGCTCTCGGGCTGGTCAATCGAAGAAATGCTCGGCCGCGATCACCGGCAACGCCTTGCGCACGATGGGATCGGCCTCGAAGAGCTGCTGGATGCGGTGGCCGGTGAGATGGTTCGCGAGCGCCACGAAGCTCATCGACTGATCGAGCGTCAGGTAGGTGTAGGCGACCGTGCCGGACCCCGGATCAACCGCATCGTAGAAGCCCCAGTCGCCGTAGACCGGATAGCGGCGCGCCAGTTCCTGCAGATTGGCGATGGCGGCGGCCGGATCGACGGCCAGCGCCAGCGCGGCCGCGTGGGGAGTGACGGCACCGGGGCCATAGCCGATCACTCCCAGCACCTTCACGCCGTACTCGCCGTAATCCTGCTTCCCGGGGATCGAGCTCGGGGACATCCCCCACACCGGGTAACCGAGCACCTGCGTGGCGTAGCCGCGCTGCACGGCGACGTTCGCGGCGTCATTGGCGCCGAGGCTCCCGGGAACGAGACGCGGCTCGTCGAGCACCAGCGTCGGCATCAGCGCTTCGAACATGCTTCCGCCCCACGACGGCACGTAGCGCCTTCCCTGCCAGTCGTACCACCCGCCGAAATACTCGACGCCGAGAGCTTCCTTCCGCTTCCGTCCCACCGGCTGGCGCGATTGCCAGGTGCAGCTCGGATGAAACGTGCGCAGCATGTGGTACCAGTGCTGCGGCGGCGCCTCGCCCTCGCCGATCGCGATCACGCTTCCCAGGCGCGATTCGGCGTAGAGCATGCCGTAGTGGTAGCGCGAGGGCTGCTGGCGCTGCACGAAGTAGCCGTGGGTCATCTGACCCAGCTCGGGGTCGTAGAGCAGCGTGTAGTCCATCGCCTGGATCAGCCGCGTGGCGCGCTCGGCGAGCGGCGCGTAGCGATTCCGCACCACGATGAGACCCGCGGCGAGCCACGACGAGTCGACGAACGACAGCAGGTTGCTGGTGCGCTCGAGCGACGTGGTGTCGTAGTAGTTGAAGAAGAAGCCTCGATGGATCTCGAGCCCATCGAGGGTATCGAAAAGCTGCGTGATACGGCCCACCGCTCCGGCCTCGTCGATGTAGCCCAGCTCGTTGGCGGCCGCGATCGATAGCATGCGCAGGCCGACGTTGGTGACGTTCGCGTAGTCGCCAACCCGTCCTTCCGGAACACCGGTCGACGCGGGATCGAGGTGCACGTGATCGACGGGTAGACCGTTCTCCCGGTCGTGGAGCGCCTCGAGGCCGCGCCAGGTATCGCGCGCGACCCGCCGCGCGAACTCTCCGGCATCGCCGGGGAGCACCGCGCCATCCACGTGCAGCACCGCCGGCCAGCCGTTCATGCGCGCGCGCACGAACGGCCGCGCGGCGACCTCGCCACCTCGCTCGGCTTCCCACGCCTTCTTGCGAGGCGCCTCGACGGTCTCGAGCAGCGCCGCCTCCGGATGGCCTCCCTCGACGTCATGTCCCAGCTCGCAGGCCTGGTCGTCGCCGCGGTGGCCGTTCCGGCCGGCGCAACCGGCGGCCACCAACGCCGTGGCGAGCAGGAGCGAGATGGCGCACGCGATGCGTCCGGTCGGCCACCGCCCCTTCATGCGGGCGCAGACGATGTGGGCGATCCGCGTTCCTATCAAGGCACGGAAGCTCCTCGAAACCGGCGTCATCGTCTGGGCACCGGAGTGTCCGGCATCGCCGACTTCCGCAGCAGCTGCTTGGCCGCGGCGCGCACTCGCGCATCCGAGTGCGCAGCCAGCCGCTCGAGCTCGGCGACGGTCGCGGCGTCGTGTGAGCCCGTGACGGCGACCGCGTCGAGCGCGTGGAGCACGACCCGCGGCTCACTCGACTGCATCGCCTCGATCAGCACGGCGGCCAGCTCGGCACGATCCTGGACATCCCAGTCGACCCAACCCAGGACGGTGCCGGCCTTCTCGACCGCCCACGGCTCGCCGCCCTCGAGCGCCAGCAACACGTGACGGACCGCGCCCACGCCGATCGACGCGAGCGCGAGCAGCGCCTGCTCGCGAAGCCGAGAGCCCGCACGCGCCACGCCGATCAGCGCGGGGACTGCGGGCCCGGCCGCGGGCCCGAGGCTTCCCAGCGAACGGACGGCGAGCTCGACGAGCGAGTCGTCGTCCGAAGCGAGGAGCGGCTCGAGCGCCGTGACGCAGGCCGACGCGAGATCCGCCTCGCTCACGTCGCGCAGCCAACCGAGGGCCGCGAGCTTGGCGTCACGCTCGCCATGCTCGGTGACCCGGGTCAGCGCCACGATTCCGGCGCGGCCGAGGCCCCGCAAGCTGTGCGCGGCGCGCGCGCGGACGTGCTCGACGGGATCCGAGAGCAGCTCGACCAGGATGGGGATGGTCACAGGCTCGGGGGTGGGATCGCCGGCGAGCGCCGCGGCCACCGCGCGCCGGACCCGCGGATCGGGATCGTGCTTGATGGCTTGCAACGCCGTCAGCACCGGCTCGCTCGGGTTGCCGATCTCGGCCAGCGCCACCGCGGCGGTGGCGCGCCGCTCGGCAAGATCGGAGCCGAGCTCGGCCACCCACTCGAGGAGTCCCCGGTTTCGATACACGCCGCTCGCCTCACACGCCGACTCGGGACGGGTTGCGGAACGCCCCGAACGTGCCCGTCACGAGAGAGCGTAAAGGCGGCGGGCGTTGTCGACCAGGAGCTTCCGCTTCTGGATGGGGGTCAGGGCTGGGTCACCGAGTGTCGCCTCGACCGCGCCCGGGCAGATCGCGTCGGGATGGGGATAGTCGGAGGCCCACACCACGCAGTCCTCACCGACGTGCGCGAGCGTCGCGGCCACCACGTGGTCCTCGGGATCGGTCGAGACGAAGCACTGGCGCCGGAAGAGCTCGCTCGGACGGGTCGCGAGCTCGGGGCAAGTGTAGCCCCAGGCTTCGAAATGCTCGTCCATGCGCGCCAGCCAGTACACCGTCCACGCGGAACCGCTTTCCAGAAACACCACGCGCAAGGTCGGAAAGCGCTCCAGCACGCCGCCGCCGATCAGGCTCAGACACGCCAGCATCTGCTCGAACGGGTGCGACAGCATGTGCAGGAAGAGAAACGGCTGGTCCTCGACGCGCTCGGCTCCCACCGTGGGACAGGTGCGCGTGGTGCCCTCGTGGATCGCGATCGGTACGCCGAGCTCCGCCGCGCGCCGCCACAGCGCGTCGTGGGCCGGATCGTGAAGCACGCGGCCGGCGATCGGATTGGGGCGGATGTACCCAGTCTTCATGCCGAGGCTCTCGACCGCGCGTGTGAGCTCCGCGACGGCGGCGTCGACGTCCTGCAGCGGGAGCGCGGCGGCACCGAAGAGCCGGCCCGGTGCCGCCTGGCAGTGCTCGGCCAGCCAGTCGTTGTAAGCACGGCAGCAGGCGGTCGCGAGCACCGGGTCCTCGATCGCCGCGAACACCAGCCCGACTCCCGGATAAAGGATGGCCTGGCGGATCCCTTCGAGGTCCATATCGCGCAGGTGCGCCTCGGCGTCGCGCAATCCCGGACGCGGCACGTAAGGAACGCGGGTGCCGCCGGGCCCGGGCGCCATCCAGCGCGGCAGCGCCGGAGTCAGCCGTCCGTCGATCCGCCAGCGCATGCGGCCGTCGGGTTCCAGCACCGCGCGCGGCGCGCGGTCGGCGAGCTCCTTTGGCAGCGATCGTGCCCAGAGATCGGGCGGCTCCCCGATGTGCGCGTCGCTGTCGATCACCTGGCCGTGAATCCCGGCCAGCTCGGGCTGCGCCGCGCTGCTCACGCGTCCCATTCGACGAGCAAGCGTTCGGGTCCGCGGAACGCGAGCCCGACCACCCCACCCTCGTGATCCGGCGCCAGGCGAAGATTGCGCAGCCGGCCCAGCACCGCTTCGAGACCGATCCGCGCTTCGACGAGCGCGAGCCGCGACCCGGCGCAGTAGTGCTTGCCCTGGCCGAAGCCGAGGTGCGGCCGAGCCTCGCGGTCACGCGCGAGGCTCCACTCGTCGGGATCGGCGTGCACGCTCTCGTCGCGATTGGCCGAGCCGAGCGACACCAGCAGCCGCTCGCCGGCCGCGACCTTGGTGCCCGCGATGGTCGCGTCCTCGGTGGGCTCGCGGAACATCACGCCGATCGGCCCCTCCCAGCGCAAGGTCTCGTCGATTACCGCGGCGATTCGCACCGGCTCGGCGACCGCCGCGGCCAGCTCGTCGCGATGCTGGAGCAAGGCCAGGAGCGCGCTCCCCAGCAGGTGGTACGTGGTCTCGGCGCCGCCGATCACCAGAAGCCTGAGGAAGCTCGTGACCTCCTCGTCGGTGAGGCGGTGTCCTTCGACCTCGGCCTGCGCCAGCTGGCTGATCATGTCGCCGCGCGGCGCCGCGCGGCGCTCGGTCAGGATCGGCGCGAAGTACTCGGCCAGCGACTGCGAGGCCTGGATCCCCTTCAACGGATCGGCGCCCACGCGAGTGAGGTCGATGGCCCAGCGGTGCACGCGGTCGACATCGTCATCGGCGATGCCGAGGATGTTGGTGAAGACCCGGAGCGGGTAAGAGAACGTCAAATCGGCCACCAGGTCGGCGCGGCCGCGGCCGATGAAGGCGTCGATCAATCCGTCCGCGACCGAGCGCACGGTGTCGAGAAACTCGCCCTTGAGCGCCCGCGGCAAGAGCGACGGCATGATGAGCGCGCGATGGCGCGCATGCTCGGCGCCGTCCATCTCGGTGATGGTGCGCCCCAGCACCAGCCCGATGCCGCGCGCCGTGGCGCGGTTCGAGAACGTCCGATCGTCGAGCAGGATCCGCAGCACGTCCTCGTGGCGGGTGACCAGATAGCCGGTGTACCCGGTGCCCTCCACGGGCATCACCGGAGCGTCCCGGCGCAGGCGGCGGTAGACGGAATACGGGTCCGCGACGGGGCTCGTCTCGCGGCCGCCGAACAGGTCGCGGAGGTCGGTGAAGACCGCTGAATCCATGCCGATCGATGCTCCCGCGTTTTTGACGAATCGTCAAATCAACGCCGCGGCTCGTGTGTCGAGCGACGAGGCACGTCGTCGTCGGTCTCGAGCAGCGCCAGGACGCGGCGCGCCACGTCATCCGGCTGGGCCGGCGTTTCGCGGTCGTGCCCTTCCGCCTGCCAGCGCGGCCAGAGCTTGGCCGTCAGCTTGCGGTCCCACGCGCTCGCGATCGCGGTGGCCGTGGGGCCCACGATCACCGTCGTCCAGCGCACCTCCGGGTGCTCCCGCCGCCATCCCAGCACCAGCTCCTCCAGAGCGGCCTTGCTGGCGGTGTAGATCGCGAGCCCCTCGCGCGGCGCGCCCACACCATCCGACGACAGGAAGAGCCCCTGCCCGTGGCTTTCCGCGAGCGCGGCGAGCGCGGCTCGCGCCACCAGCGCCGCACCGACCGCGTTGGTCTCGAAGGCGCTACGGAAGGTCTCCAGCTCGGCCGAGTCGAGTGTCGCGAGCGGCACCACGCCCGCCGCGTAGATCAGCGCATCGATCCCGCCGATCGAGTCGATGGCGCTCGCCACGGACGAGGCGACCGACAGCGGATCGCGGACATCGCAGGCATGCGTCACCGCGCCTTCGCGACGGCGCGCCAGCCCCGCCACCCGTGCGCCGGACGCGAGCGCTTGCTCGGCGATCGCCCGGCCGATCCCCGACGAGGCCCCGACCACCAGGATCCGCTTGCCGGAAAGCGCGTTCACGATCGATCCGAGGGTGTGCCGCTCGTCTGCCGCGCGCTCCGCGCCACCACCGTTTCGGTATCCAGGCCCGATCTCAACACGCGCCCCGGCCGAGCGCTCGCGAACACCCCTCGCTCCACGATCGTCTCGCCGTTCACCAGCACCCGCTCGATCCCGTCGGCGCCGGCGAAAAGACGGGGTGCGCCGGCCGGCAGGTCGGCGCGGGTCTCTTCGCCCCGCGGCGCGACTCGATCCGGATCGAAGACCACGAGGTCTCCGTGCCAGCCGGGCGCGATGCGGCCACGCCGCTCCAGTCCGTAGAGACGCGCCGGAACGTCGGTGAGCTGATGCACGGCCTCTTCCAGCGAGAGCAAGCCATGCTCCCGCACGCCGTGCGCGAGCAGATGGGTCGGATAGACCGCGGCACACATCACGTCCAGGTGGGCGCCCGCGTCGGATCCGCCCAGCACCGTGCGCTCGTCGAGCCAAACCTGCGCCCGCTCGTGCCGCAGCTCGTCCAAATCGGGCGGCGCCGGCGGCACCAGTCCGGTGCGCAGCTGGTCGGCGATGACCACGTCGAGCAGCGCATCGAACGGCGCGGCGCCTCGCTCCGCGGCGACCTCACCGACGGTGCGTCCGGCAAGCCCGCGGTTCGCCGCGGCGAACGTCTCGGCGATCTCGAGCCGCTCCCAGCGCGCGAGATTGCGCAGCACGCCCGCCTCCGGCGAGGCCGCACCGGCCGCCAGGCGCGAACGCGTGGGAGAGTCGGCCAGGGCGCGCAGGCGCTCGCCGACCGGCAGCGCCAGCACCTCGCGCCAGCCGGGTAGCCCGTCCAGGATGGCGCCCGACACGAACGAGAGCCGCACGGACGGCGTGCACGGCAGGGTCAGCGCGACG
Organism: uncultured bacterium; assembly: GCA_964650975.1. GTDB lineage: Bacteria > JADJOY01 > JADJOY01 > JADJOY01 > JADJOY01 > CAZYWA01. The sequence continues at coordinate 12,192 of CAZYWA010000003.1, read as the reverse complement.
ATCCGGGCACCGCGTTCCGCCGCCACCGACGCCGCATCGAGCTGCGATCGGTGTAGCTCGGGCCGTCGCGCATCGATGCTCAAGAGATTCCAGTTGATGGCACGATCGGCCACGAGCGAAAGCTCGCTCAGGAGATCGATCTCCTCGGCGCTGAAGCCCCGCAGGCAGCCCGGCACGATCCCCTCGAGCGTCGTGCCTGGGTGGCGCCCGGTCTCGGCGGCGAGAGCCACCAGCTCGGCGCGGCTCGCGGCGCGCGACGGCACGGGGTTGCCCTCGCCATCGTGGTGGGTCGGCGAAAGCGAGGTGGAGAATCCGAGCGCACCCTCGGCCAGGGACGCACCGAGAAGACGGCGCATGGCCTCGAGCTCCGACAGGCTCGCTTCCGAGCCCGTCGCGCGTCCTCCCATCACCGCCCGGCGCAGCGCCGAGTGGCCACACAGAAACCCGGCATTTACGGCGAGCCGGCCCTCGAACCGCGTCAGATAGCTGGCGAACGATGACCAGCGCCAGTCGAGCGCCTGCTCGAGCGCCTCGAGCGAGATCCCTTCGACCCGGGCCAGGAGCCGCGCGAGGTAGCCGGCGCCGTCCGGGGTCACGGGCGCCAGCCCGAAGCCGCAATTTCCGCCAACCACGGTGGTAACGCCATGCAGCGGCGAGGGGCTCGCCGTGCCGTCCCACAGCAATTGCGCGTCGTAATGCGTGTGTAAATCGACGAAGCCGGGAGCGACGACGCAGCTCTCCGCGTCGATCGTCTGGCGCGCGTCCTCGTGGACCGCGCCGACCGCGACGATGCGCCCGGCGTGAATCGCGACGTCTGCGCGCACGCGAGGGGCACCGGTCCCGTCGATCACCGTGCCGCCACGGATCCAGGTGTCGATCATGTTCCCATCCTCGGCCAACCGCGCCACCGACCTCAATGGGAGCCCAAAACGACCCAGCAATTACCTACCGAGCGGCTGACAAAGCCCTGACACTCACCCTTTAGGATGCTTTGAACCGCAACCGGGAGGGCCCAGATGACCGTTCACCCGATCCGTCCTCGCGCGACCCCGCCGGTGCACCGCCAGGCCCACGGGCCGATCGCGCGCGCGATCGGCCGCCTGTGGCTCAAGGCGTTCGGCTTCCGCCTCGAAGGGCAACGGCCATCGGTCGAGAAGTACGTGCTGATCGCGGCTCCGCACACCTCGAACTGGGACGCCTTCTTCATGCTGGCGTTCTCGTTCGTGCTCGACATGAACCTGCGCTGGATGGTGAAGCACTCGATCGTGAAGGGGCCGTTCGGCTGGTTCCTGCGGAAGCTCGGTGCCCTGCCCGTCGACCGCCGCTCGCCCCAGAACATGGTCGAGGACATCGCGGACGAGTTCGCGCGCAGCGACGAGCTGGTGCTCGCCGTGCCGCCCGAAGGCACCCGCAAGCGCACCGAGCACTGGAAGACCGGCTTCTACTACATCGCGCTCAAGGCGGGCGTGCCGATCGTCCCCACGGTGCTCGACTACGGGAAGAAGCTCGGCCGTGTGTACGCGCCTTTCACGCCCACCGGCGACATCGAGGCGGACATGAAGCGGCTCGCGTCCCTTTACGAGGGCGCGGTCGGCAAGGTTCCCGCGAACCACGGACCGGCCCGCGTCCGTCCCGCCGCCGAAGACACGCTGCGCGCCGCGGCCGGCTAAGCGGCGAGCGGCGCGAGACGCGGGCCTGGCGGCGAGCCGCGACGCCTCCGTCAGGCGAGATCGAACACCAGCACCTCGGCCTTGTCCCGCGCGACCAGCGTGATCGAGCGCTCGTCGCTCACCGCGGCTCCATCGCCGGCTCCGAGCGAATGGCCGTTCAGGTCGACGCGGCCTCGAGCCACCTGTACCCAGGCGTGCCGCCCGGCCGGTATCTCGTGGGTCACGGTCGCGCCGGCGTCGAGAATACCGCCCAGCAGCCGCACGTCCTGGTGCACCGCGATCGCGCCGCCGGTGCCACCCGGGTTGGCCAGGACCTTGAGCTGCCCGCGGCGCTCGTCCTCGGAGAACGCTTTCTGCTCGTAGCTGGGTGCCTGCCCGTTTCGCTCGGGCAAGATCCAGATCTGGAGGAAGTGCACGGGCGAGTCGCGCGAGGGGTTGAACTCGCTGTGCTGCACTCCGGTGCCCGCGCTCATGCGCTGCACGTCGCCCGGCACGAGCACCGAGCCGTTGCCCATGCTGTCCTTGTGCTCGAGCTCCCCCTCCAGCACGTACGACACGATCTCCATGTCGCGGTGCCCGTGAGTGCCGAACCCCATGCCGGGCTTCACTCGATCCTCGTTGATCACACGCAGCGCGCGAAAGCCCATGTGGCGCGGGTCGTGGTACTCGCCGAACGAGAACGTGTGGCGGCTGTCGAGCCAGCCGAAGCTCGCTCGCCCACGCTCGGTGGATGGCCGGATGGTGATCATGTGCCCCGCCTTTCGTCGCCCGCGGCCCAATGTCGCGGAGGAAAGCGGAACGTAGGTCGGGCCGTCTGGAAGTCAACTCGCCGCCCGCGGCGCGCGGCGGCGCTCAGCCGAGGACACGCTCGGTGATGCGCGCCACCGCACGCTCGATCGCCATCGACCCCAGGGTCAGCGTCGCCACGAGCGCCGTCGCGGCGAGCGCGTAAACCGGTGTGGCGAAGCTCGCGAACCGAGGACCGGCGTACATCACGTACGGCTGGTGCAGGAGATAGAGGCCGTACGAGTAAGCGCCCACCGTCGCGAAGAGTCGGAGCAGGAACCGGCTTTCCGCGACCAGCCGGGCCACGTTCGCGGTCACGGCGAAGAGCCCGTATCCGATCAGCGCGTCGGTGAAGCAGTAGCCGATCGCGCTGCGATAGCTCGCGAGGCCGACCAGGTAGATCGCGGCCCCAGCGACCACCAGCGGCGCATGAAAGAGCCGGCTCTCGGTCGCGAGCGCGTCGCGGCGGTGCCAGACACCGACCGCCATGCCGAGGCCGAACTCCGACATTCGTCCCAGAAAGAGCGCGCCCTCGGCCCAGTGGCTGCTCACGGGCAGCACGAAGTAGCAAATCCAGCGCGTCGCGGCGGTGCCGGCGAGCGTGAGCGCCGCCAATCCCGTCGGCCCGAGCCGAGTGCGAAGCCACCACAGCACCGGGAACGCCGCGTAGAGCTCGACCAGCAACGTGAAGTACCACCACGCCGGGTTGAAGTAGAGGTGGATCGTGTCGATCGGCCACACGCGGAGCCCGGTGAGGCTGATCAAGAACCGGTAGTCGATCGGGTCGTACACGCGCCTGAGCGGCGAGACCAGCAGGATGAGATGCGCGGCCCAGTACATCGGATAAAGCCGGAGCAGGCGCTTCCGGTACCACGCGATCCAGCCGCCGCTCGGCGAAGCGGCCTCACCGAGCGAGCGCGCCAGCCCGAAGCCGGCGATCACCAGGAACACGTGGACCGCGTGAAAACCGCACAGCGTGACCGCGCTCGCCGTGCCACGGGCGAGACAGGCGATCCGATCGATCGCGCGGACGTCCGAGCACGCGGCTAGGAGCCGTCCGACGAGGTCCGGCGCGATCGGATCGACCGCCGGGCTCGGCTGGGTGTCGCGAAACAGGTGGAAATAGACGATCCACAAGATCGACATGCCCTTCTGCACATCGACCCACTCGAGCCGGGCGCTCGGCCGCTGGGAAGCTCGCGAAGGCTCCGGCCTGTCGCTCATCGCACCGAGACTACGACCTCCCGGCTCGGCGCTCCAGCTTCGCGGCCAGCGGAGCGATGATTCGCTCGCCCTCGCCGGACCCGACCATGCGCATCGGCCTCACCCTCCCCCACATCGGCCCCCTCGCGTCGGCCGAGTTCGTCCGCGACTTCGCGCAGGACGCGGACCAGCTGGGCTTCGCGAGCCTGTGGGCGGTCGATCACCTCGCCGTCCCCGATCGCATCGAATCGCCTTACCCGCTCGGCGAGAAGCCGCGGTCGTTGCCCGACGGCACGGTCAACCGCTGGATGGCTCCCAGCTACGAGCAGCTCTCGACGCTGCTGTTCGTGGCGGGCCTCACCCGGCACGCGCGCCTCGGAACCAGCGTCTCCGTGCTGACCCTGCGCAATCCGGTGCTCCACGCGCGCATGCTCGCGACGCTCGACGTGTACTCGGGCGGACGGCTGGTGCTCGGTGTCGGCTCCGGCTGGCTTCGCGAGGAAGCACTGGCCATGCAAATGCCCTGGGACGAGCGCGGCGCGCGCGCGGAGGAGCACGTGGCGCTCTTGCGCGCGCTGTGGACGGCCCCTGGCGACAGCGTCGGGTTCGAGGGGCGCTTCTACACGCTGCCGCCGGTCCATCCGGAGCCGCGCCCCGTCCAGAAGCCTTGCCCGCCGATCTACGTGGGCGGGCACGGCGCCGCCGCCATCGAGCGCGCGGCGCGGATCGGCGACGGCTGGATCGCGGGTCCCATGACCGCCGAGCGCGCCGCGACGCTCGTGCCGCGGGTTCGCGAGGCGCTCGCCGCCGCCCGGCGCGACTCGACCCAATTCCGCTTCAGCCTGGGCGCGAGCTTCGCGATTCAAGCGGATCCAGCGAAGCGGATCCATCATGCCGTGACACCCGAGGGAGGCGTCTCGATCTCCGATCCGGAGGAGATCGTGCGGCGCGCGCGCGCCTATCAGGCACTCGGGGCCGACGAGCTGCGCATGGGCATCTCGGGCTCCACCGCGGCGGACGTGCTCGCCGCCCTCCAGGCGCTGGCGGAACACGTTCTACCGGCGTTCCAGGAGCGCTGAACCGCGGAGGCGCTAGGGGGACGGCGGATCGCTCCGGACTCGCGTGAGGACTCCCGCCGTCAGGTCGGCGGCGACGCCCGCGCCGAAGAGCGAGTCCTGCCATGCGCCGGTGCCATAGACGTAGGTGTCGAGCCACATCGTCGCGTACTTCTGCGCGATGGTGTGTTGCGTGGCCGTCGGGATCTTGGCCGCGCAGTCGATCGGGATCGCGTCGACCAGCAACTCGACCGCGAGCTGCGCCGCCGCTTCGTCCATGTAGTCGAGGTGATTGGCTCCGGCGATCTCCAGGAACTGCCGCCGCGCAGGAATCGCGTCGTAGTACGTCTCGACGCTAGTGTGCCCGAGGTTGGTGAACGCGAGCAGGCTCGGCGGGCGCGGATTCACCAGGCAATCCTCGGTGCCCACCTGGATCTGCGTGGGCGCCGTGACGTGCGCGGAAGCGTCGATCGTCTCCTTGAAGAGGAAGCGGCCCAGATCGTTGATCCCAGGTGCGAACGCGACCACCGCGGCCACCCGTGCGTCCTTTCCGGCGGCCTCGATCGCTCCAGCGCCTCCCGCCGAGAGCGCCACCGCGCCGATCCGCGCCGGGTCCGCCCGTCCGGCGAGCGCTCCGACGGAGTCCGAGCTCTCACCAAGAAGCGCATCGAAGCCGCCCTGGAATCCGGCCGCCCACTCGGTCATGTCGAGCGAAAGCGTGTTGGCCGGCGTGAACGTGAGCACGACGTAGCCATGACTGGCGAGATGGCGTGAGATCCAGCTCATGGCCGATCCCGGGGAGGCCAGGCCGTTCGACAACACGATGCCGGGCATCCGTGCCGGAGGCGTCGCGCCCGTGCCCCCGTCGCTCCCGACCGCCGCAGGCAGGTAGGTCTGCGCTCCGTACGTGCCGAAACCGGCGACGGTGAGCTCGGCGGTCCCCTCGACCACGGCATAGCGACCCGCGACCGCCGGGTCGGTCGGCACGAACCTGGAGGAGCCGCCGGCCGAGCCGCCGCACGCAGCACATGCCGCGAATGCGAGCGCTGCTACCAACGCGCTGGTCAGCCTTCGTGAATGCTGCATCATGGTCGAGACAATTCATCGCATGGTTGAGGCACGCGCTCCAAGAGGCTCTTAACCTTCACGGTACGGCGCCGGTCCAACCCATGGCAGCAGCCGAGGACGGCTCGATGACGATCACCTATCAGGCTGCGCTGGTCGCGCACCGCTTCGGGCTCGGGCCCCGGCCCGGGGAGCTCCAAGCGATCGCGGCCGACCCGGTGCATTGGCTCAAGGCGCAGCTGGCGCCCGACATCGTCACGCCGGCGTCGCTCGCCGGACTCCCTCGCACCACCGACGTCGGCGCGGAGCTGGAAGAGCTTCGCGACGCCAAGAAAGCCGGCGATCCGGTCGAGCGCCTCAAGGCCGTCGTCCAGCCTCACTACCAGCGCTTCGTGGCCGCCCGGTACCGCGCCGCGACCGAGACCACGCAGCCGTTTCGCGAGCGGCTGGTCCACTTCTGGAGCAACCACTTCGCAATCTCGGCCGACAAGAAATTCCTGGCGGCGATGGTGGGACCTTTCGAGCAGGAAGCGATTCGTCCTCACGTCACCGGCCATTTCGCCGATCTGCTGCGGAGCGCGGTGAGCCATCCGGCGATGGTGCTCTACCTCGACAATCAGGTGTCGGTCGGGCCGCACTCGGTGCTCGCCCGGCGCGCCAAGCAGTTCCGCGATCGCGATCTCGGGCTCAACGAAAACCTCGCTCGCGAGATCCTGGAGCTGCACACGCTCGGCGTCGGCGGCGGCTACTCGCAGACCGACGTCACCAGCTTCGCTCGCGTGCTCACCGGCTGGTCGGTGGGAGGTGGCGCGGGGCCACGACGCCAGGGAACACCGGGCGCGTTTCTCTTCCGGGAGAACGCCCACGAGCCGGGGACGGCGACAGTGCTCGGAAACGCCTACGATCAGGAGGGCCAGGCGCAACCGCAGGCCGTGCTCACCGATCTGGCGCGCCACCCCAGCACCGCCACGTTCCTGGCACGCAAGCTCGCTCGGCATTTCCTGGCCGACGACCCACCCGACGATCTCGTCGCCACGCTCGCCAAGCGTTACCGCGAGACCGACGGACACTTGCCGTCGGTCTATGGCGCGCTCATCGACGACGAGCGTCTGCAGACGACTCACCCGTCCAAGCTCAAGACGCCGCACGAGTTCGCGATCGCGTGCATGCGCGCGTTCGATTTCGTGCCGCAGCGCCCGCAGGCTCTGAGCGGCGGGCTCAAGCTCATGGGCCAGCCGGTCTACACGCCGGGATCGCCCGCGGGCTGGCCCGACGTGGCGGCGCCGTGGAGCGGAGCGGACGCACTGCTCAAACGGGTCGAATGGGCGCAGCAAGTCGCACGGCATGTGGCTCCCGGACATCCGCCCGACGTGCTCGTGGAGCAGAGCTTGGGCCCTTTGGCCGACGACCCGCTGCGCTTCGCGGTGAGCCGCGCGGAGAGCGCCGTGCAAGCGCTCACCCTGTCGATGGCGAGCCCGGCGTTCCTGCGGAGGTGACTCGATGGATCCAGCATTTCGGCTCACCCGGCGGTCGCTACTCAAAACCCTCGCCTTCACCGGGGCCGCCGCGCTGCCGGGCGCTCGTCTGGCGCTGGCGGCGATAGGCGGCGACGACCGTGCCCGGCTGGTGCTGGTGATCCTGCGCGGTGGCTGGGACGGGCTCGCGGTGGTCGTTCCACGCGGCGACCCGGCCTACGCGAGCGCGCGCGGTGCCTTGGCGCTCACCGGCGAGGACGGGCTGCACAAGCTCGACGACGTCTTCGCGCTCCACCCTCACCTGGGAACCCTCGCGAGCTGGTACGGCGCTCGTCAGCTCCTACCGGTGCAAGCCGTGGCGACGGCCTATCGCGAGCGATCTCACTTCGACGCGCAGGACCTGCTCGAAGGCGGCGGCACACGGCCCCACAAGCTCGCGACTGGCTGGCTCAATCGAGCGCTCACCGCCAAGAGCCCCGGCTCGGCACTGGTGCTGGGCAGCGCGTTGCCGCTCTCGGCGCGCGGCGATCATCCGTTCGAGACCTGGGCTCCCGATCCGCTCCCCGATCTTGATCCGGTCCTGGTCGAGCGGCTGCGCGAGCTCTACGCACCGGACCCGCTCTTCGCCGGCGTGCTCGAGCGAGCGCTCGGCACCGAGGACATGGCCGGAGCGAGCGGCGGCGACATGACCGGCCCCGTTCGCGGAGCCACGGCGCTCCGCGATCTCGCGGAAGCCGCGGGCCGCTTCCTGGCGACGCCGCAAGGTCCCGCCGTCGCGGTGCTCGAGGCGGGAGGCTGGGACACCCACGCCGATCAAGGAACGGTGAAAGGACCGCTCGCCTCGAGGCTGGCGCTTCTCGACGGTGCGCTCGGCGGGTTGAAGTCGCAGGCCGGCAAGGCCTGGAGCCGGACCCTGGTCGCGGTCGTGAGCGAGTTCGGCCGCACGGTCAAGCCCAACGGCAGCCGCGGCACCGACCACGGCACCGCCACGTGCGCGCTGCTGGCCGGCGGCGCCGTGAACGGCGGCCGCGTGCTCGCCGACTGGCCGGGGCTCGGCGCGTCGGCGCTCTACGAGGGGCGCGACTTGCGGCCCACCACCGATCTGCGTGGTGTCCTGAAAGGCGTGCTGCGCGACCATCTCGGCGTCGCCGCCGCGCCGCTCGACCGCACCGTGTTCCCGGGCAGCGAACGGATCGCCGCCGCCGACGGCTTGATCGCGACGCCGCTCAGTCGCGATTCAGCCGCTGGTAGATCGAGCGCGTGGCCGGATAAATCCGCGTGAAGACCTCGTAGAGCTCGTCGTAAATCGCACGATTCGCGCGATTCGGCCGATAGGTGCTCTCGATCGGCACCAGCCCGGGAATCTCGTCGAACCGGATCCATCCGAGCCCGATCGCGGCGAGGAACGCGGCGCCACGGGCGTTCGCCTGGCGCGGGTCGCGCACGGTCTGGATCTCGCGATCAAGCACGTCCGCGAAGATCTGGCACCAGAGCGGCGACATGGCGCCACCGCCGATCAGCCGCAGCGGCTCGAGCGGCTGACCGACGAACTTCTCCACGTACTTGAGGCTCCAGCGGGTGTTGTACGCGACACCCTCCAGCACCGCGCGCACCATGTCCTCGAGGGTCGTGGTGGTGGAGAGGTTGTGGAACCCGCCGCGCACGTGGATGTCGTCGACCGGCGTGCGCTCGCCGTTGAGCCACGGCGTGAAGATCACCTTGTGCGATCCCGGCGGAACCTGCGCCGCGATCTCGTTCACCAGCCCGTAGGGATCCGCGGGCGCCGGAATGCCGGTGATCGCATGACGCCGGAAGAGGATGTTCTCGGCCAGGAAGCTCAGCGCGCCGCCGGCCAGGTCCTGCTCGTTCAGGCACTGGTATTTGCCGGGGATCGCCGCCGGAAAGGACGCGATCGAGTGGATCACGTCGGTCTTCTGGAAGGGCACCAGACATTCGATCCACGACGAAGTGCCGATGTAGAGGTGCCCGTCGAAGTCGCGCACCGCGCCCGAGCCGATGAGCGCGCACTGGTGATCGGCCGAGCCGCTCACCACCGGCGTCGAGCGCTCGAGGCCGAGCGTGTCGGCCACCTCGGGCAGGAGCAGGCCCACGATCTGCGTCGCCGGCACCATCGGCGGCAGCTTGTCGCGATCGATGCCCAGCATGCCGATCAGCTGATCGTCGTAGACGATGCGCCGCGGATCGCGCGCGTCGGTCGACCAGAAGAGGTGCATCGCGTCCGGCGAGGATGCGAGCACCCCCGTGAGCCGGGCGTTCAGGTAGTCCTTGCTCGGCAAGAAATAACGCGTGCGCGCGTAGATCTCCGGATGCTCGTGCTGTACCAGCAGCACGTGGGCGATGTCGTCCTTGCCGGAGAGCGCCGGCGCGCCGGCGGTCTTCCGGATCCACCGGATGGCGCGCGGGATGTTGTAGCCCAGGACGCTGGGGAATCCGCCCATGATCCGCTTCACGTGCGGCGCGCCACGCGAATCCATCCAGGTGAGCGCGGGCATCAAGTGGTGCCCGTCGGCATCCACCGCGACGGTGCTCGAGAAGATGCTCGAGACGCACACGGCGCCGAGCTTCTCGCGCGGCGAGGCGCGCCGCGCCAGCATCCGCCGCGCGGCCGTGAGGAGCGCCTGCCACCATTCCTCGGGATCCTGCTCGGCACCCCCTCCCGGCAGGAAGCGGATTCCGGTTCGCTCGTAGTCGGAGTCGACGATCGCGCCCCGCGCGCTCACCAGCGCGACCTTGATGCCGGACGTGCCATGGTCGACCGCCAGGATGCAGCGGCCATCCTGCGCCAGGGCGGCGGGTACGCCGCTCGCGCTCGCTTCTGCGCTCACGTTCGCCTCGGTGTGAGACGCGGACCGCCGCTCACAGCTCCATCTTCGACACCGAGCCGTCGGCCTGGATGGTCTCGAAGACGATCGACGCTTCGCGCTTCTCGGCCTTGCCTCCGGCGCGCGCCATCATCACGGGCATGGCCGTGGCGAGAAAGTCGTTGGGGTCGATGCAGGCTTCCGGGGGCAAGGCGCCGCGGGTGGGAATCTTGCCGTCGGCCAGGAGCATCACGCCGATCGCCGCAGGGACGCCGGTCCCCTCGCCCAGAGCGCTCGAGCCCGAGAACATGTGCACCCGCACCTCCACCGGCTTTCCGCTCTTCCGGCCCTTGACCGCGACCGTCATGCAGCCGCGCTGCGAGCCGAACTGGCTCTCGCGCAGGATTCGGTCGCGCTCGCGGATCAGGAACGACACCGCGAAGTCGTAGGGCACCACCTTCTGGCCGGCGACGTCGAGCGGCTCGCGGCTCGAGAGACCCAATCGGCACATCTCGCCGGTCAGGTTGTAGTACTCGATGGGGATCACCGAGCCCTTGTTGGTGACCTGGCGGACCTTCAGGTAGCGCGGCAGCGTCACCTGCTCGGGATGCGGATACGGGAACACCGGCACCGGCCCGAGGTTGGGGAAATCGAAGGTCTCGCGGAGCGCCACGCCGTCGGGCTCGAAGTACTTCACGTAGGTGAGCTTGCCGTCGAGGAACATCGGGATGTCGATGCTCATGCAATGGAACCGGTGCCCGATGACACCGGGCCCCTCGATCGGCTCGCCGCCATGGCAGTGGTAGATGTCGACCGAATCGGACTCGTCGAGCTGGGTCTCGGCGATGTATTTCGCCAGCAAGTTGGTGGCGCCCGGTGAAGCGCCCATGCCGATCACCGCGGTGATGCCGGCCCGTTTCGCCTCGGCGTCGAGCTTCAGGATGTCGAGGGTCACGTCGACGTCGTCGCAGATGTCGACGTAGTGCTTCCTCGATTCGATCACGGCGCCGAGCACCGTCTTCACGGTCTTGTAGAACGGGCCGACGCAGTTGAGCACGTAGTCGGCGTCGGCGATGACCTTCTTGACGCTCTCGGTGTTGCCGGCGTCGACCGGTACGAAGCTCACCTTGCCGTTTCCCACCTCGCGGCCGATCTCGTTCGCGCGCGGCTCGTTCATGTCGCCGATCACCACCTTCGTAAACGCGTCCTGCATGGCGAGCGTCTTCACCGCGACACTGCCCACCGCACCGCAACCGCCCAGTACCACGACCTTGCTCATGAACCCTCCCGCGGTTGGTTGCTCGGTTGGCCGGCGTCGCGCCGTCGCTGCCTCGCGACCCGTCTATCTAGCGCACCCGGCGGCCACCCGGAACTCGCGACGGCGGGCTGGTCGGGCCGGCGCCATTCCGCCGGCGTGCGGCACCGGAGCAGCACATGTAGAATGCAGCCACCCCTCCTTCGGTTTTCTCCCTACGGAGAACGAGACCCGTTTTTCGCGGGAACCTTCGAGCGTTGGACATCTCATCCGGAGTCGACGCTTGGCCCGCCGCCGAGGGCAGGCACCCGACGCGCGGCTCGGCGGGTAGCCCGGACTGGGCGCTGCTCGTCGAAACCGGTCCCTTCAGCACGCAATCGCCGCCCTACGGGTTGGCGATGCTCGCGGCCAGCTTGCGCGCGGTGGGCGTCGAGGCGGTGATCGTGGACGAGGCGGTCGAGCCCGACGCGTGGCCCAGCATGGCCGCGGCGCTCGATCATCGCCCCGCACCGCTCTTCGTCGGATTCGGCGCCAAGACCCCGGGCTTCAGCCGGGTGATCGAGCTCTCGGAGCGGGTGCGGCGCCAGCGGCCCACGGTCCCCGTCTGGATCGGCGGCATCCACGTCACGGCGCTGCCCGAGCGATCCCTCGAGGAGGCGCACGCCGAGGTCGCGGTCATCGGCGAGGCCGAATACACGGTGCGCGATCTGGTCGCGAGCGCGCGCGGCGAGCGCCCGCTCGACGAGGTGCCCGGCATCCTGTTTCGACAGGCGGGTGCCATCCGCCGCACCGCGGAGCGTGACACGATCCGCGATCTGGACGCACTGCCACGCCCGGCCTGGGACCTGATCGGCGGTTTCG
>CAZYWA010000002.1:22557-56017 GCA_964650975.1 uncultured bacterium | reverse complement strand
TTCTCCCGGGGGGCTTTTCAAGCCCCCCGCCCCGCAAAGAGCGCGGTTTTTGCGGGGCCCCACCCCCAAGTCGGCTCGCCTTGCTCGCCGGCGCGCCGCTGGCGCGCGCAGATCTGCGCGCCCTTCATCCTCGAATCGCGTCTTCGCGACCGAGCTTCGAGGTCCGCGATGATCCTCGCTGGCGACATCGGGGGGACGAAGACTCACCTGGCGCTCTTCACGATCGAGGGGCGGCGGCTCCGGGTCGATGCGCAGACCGTGTATGCGAGCCGCGATCACGCGAGCCTCGCGGAGATCTGCCAGCAGTTCCTGTCCGGACGGCAGCTCGAGATCCGCGACGCGTGCTTCGGCGTCGCGGGTCCGGTGCGCCAGGGGAAGGTGCAGACCACCAACCTCGCGTGGGTGGTGGACGCGAGCGAGCTCTCGAAAACGCTCGGCATCGAGCGCGTGATCCTCATCAATGACATGGAGGCCAACGCCTACGGCATCGCGGCGCTCGAGCCGCAGGATTTGGTGACGCTGCAGCCGGGCGAGCCCGATCCCAAGGGCCAGGCGGTGGTGCTCTCGGCGGGCACCGGCCTGGGCGAGGCGGGGCTCACGTGGGACGGCAAGCACCACCGGCCGATCGCGTCGGAGGGCGGCCATTCGAGCTTCGCGCCGCGCACCGATCAGCAGATCGATCTGCTCAAGTTCCTGCGCAAGGAGTTCGAGCACGTGAGCTACGAGCGCGTGCTCTCCGGGCCCGGGCTGGTCAACATCTACCGGTTCCTGCGCGAGACGGGCAAAAGCGAGGAGCCGCGCTGGCTCGCCGACGAGCTCAAAGGCACCGATCCCGCCGCGGCCATCACTCGCGCGGCGCTCGACAAGAAATCCACCGTGTGCGCTGCGGCGCTCGATCTCTTCATCGAGATCTACGGCGACGAGGCCGGCAACCTGGCCCTCAAGATCATGGCCACCGGAGGCGTGTTCGTGGGCGGAGGCATCGCGCCGCGCATCGCGAGCCGCATGGGAGAGGGACGCTTCGTGAAGGCGTTCCTCGCCAAGGGACGAATGCAGCGAGTGCTGGAGAAGATGCCGGTGCGCGTGATCCTGAACGACCGCACCGCGCTGCTGGGTGCGGCCAGGGCTGCGGGAATTGCCGCCGGTAGGCTCTGAGCGACGGGAATCATGCATCCGCTGATGTCTCCCCGGGGGTCTGTTCCAGACCCCCGCCCCACGAAAAGTGCGATTTTCGTGGGGCCTCACCCCCAAGTCGGCTCGCTTGGCTCGCCGCGCGCCTTCGGCGCGGTGCTCTGCGTCGACCCACCGCGATAAGGGGCGCGGACGCCAACTCACAAACTCTGAGACGGCGCCGAGTCCCCCGTAGAGACTGAGCGAGACCTCCCGTCATGACCACCACGATCGTGCTCCCCGATGCGGCGGCGCTCGCGGAGCACGCGGCGCGCGAGGTGCTCGCGGATGCCGCCGCCGCGATCCGCGCCCGCGGTTACTTCACGTTCGTGCTGTCGGGCGGCAACACGCCGCGGCGCCTCTACGAGAAGCTCGCGTCCGAGCCGTTGGTCTCGCAGCTCCCGTGGGATCGGACCCACGTCTTCTGGGGCGACGAGCGGCACGTGCCGCCCGATCACGCCGAGAGCGACTACCGCATGGCGCGCGAGTCGATGCTGTCGAAGGTGCCGATTCCCGCCGCGAACGTGCATCGTATCGAGGCCGAGCTGGCCGACGCTGCGGAGGCCGCGCGGCGCTACGAGGCCACGATCCGCGACACCTTCGCGGCGCTCGGCCAGCCTGCCAGCGCCACGCCGAGCTTCGATCTGGTGCTCCTCGGGCTCGGCGCCGACGGCCACACCGCGTCGCTCTTCCCGGGCTCGCCGGCCCTCGACGAGCAGAGCCGCTGGGTGGCGTCGCCGTGGGTCGAGAAATTCAACACCTACCGCATCACGCTGACGCCGCCGATCCTCAACGCGTCGGCGCACGTGATCTTCCTGGCGAGCGGCACCGACAAGGCCGACGCCGTGTGGGCCAGCCAGCACGAGCGGCCCGAGCCGCGTCGGCGCCCCTCGCAGGCGATCCGCCCGTCGAACGACCGCCTCACCTGGCTGCTCGACACCGGCGCGGCGTCGCGGCTCGACGACCGATCGACCCCGGGTTTCTCGGCCTGAAAACTTCGTAACGCCCAGGGCGGCTCCCGAGACTGTCCGACGAGCCATGAAGTGCGTCGACATCACCGAGCTGGTGACCGACTACGTGGAAGGCCGGATGGGTCTTCGCGACCGGCTGAGCTTTCAGCTTCACCTGGGGCGCTGCGCTCACTGCCGGGCCTACCTGCGGCAGATGAAGCGCACCGTTCGGGCGCTGGCCTCGCTGCCGGCCCAGCCGGCGCAGCACATGCCGGAGAACGTGCGCGCGGAGCTCACCCGTCGCTTCCGCGACTGGAAACCCGGGAACACCGGGGGAGAATCCGGGGAACATTGAAACGCCGGCGCGGGTGGCGCGACGAACGGCCAACTCGCGCGGTCACGAAGGCCACGAAGGGGAGGTGCCGGTGTCCCGTTCGATCTGGATCGACAAGGCGGAGTCGCTCTACGCCACCTACCTCAACGTGGTGAACCTCCTGCAGGCCCCGGTGATGCTGGCGATCCGCGGGTACTGGGGCTGGCAGTTCTTTCACACCGGGTGGGGGAAGCTCACCGGCCTCGACCAGGTGACCGAGTTCTTCACCCAGCTCGGCATCCCTGCGCCGCACCTGAACGCGCTCATCGCGGGCTCCACCGAGTGCTTCGGCGGGCTCTTGCTGTTGCTGGGGCTCGGCTCGCGCCTGGTCTCGGTGCCGCTCGCGTTCACCATGCTGGTCGCTTACGCGACCGCCAGCCGCGACGCGTTGCTCGGCGTCTTCCACGACCCGGACACCTTCATCCAGGCCGACCCGTTCCTGTTCCTGCTCACCGCCGTGCTGGTGCTGAGCTTCGGACCGGGGTACTTCTCGCTCGACACGGTGGTGAAGAAGGTGCTCGAGCGGCGACGCGCCGCGTAATGCATCCGGGCACGCTGGTGAGGCAAAACCGCCGGACCACTCGGCGCGTACACATCGAAGAGACGTTCCACGCAGCAAGCAACGCAGCACAACCAGTCCAGCCGGACCGGTCCATGGTGGGCCCCACGCGCTGGCGAGCCAGGGAAAAGGGGAGGCGTTTCATGAACTCGAAGATCACCGGTGCTCTCGTCGCGACGGCCGTGGCCGGCTTGTTCCTCGCTGGGACCGCGAAGGCGGCCGACGGAACGGCTCCGGCCGGAAGCGGCGCCAAGGTGAAGTGCGAGGGCGTCAACTCGTGCAAGGGCCACGGCTCCTGCAAGGGCGCGGATCACGGTTGCGCGGGCCAGAACGGCTGCAAGGGCAAGGGCTGGGTCGAGACCACCAAGGAAGACTGCGCGACGAAGAAGGGCACGGTCGTGAACTGAGCTTTTCCTTCCAGTCTCGCCCGACGGCGGGCGCGGGGCTTTGGCCTCGCGCCCGCCGTTTTTCATTTTTGCGTGAGAAACCGCGCTATGACCGAAGTAGCGAGACAGGTGTCAAACGCTCGACCCGGCAAGAAACTCACTTGGTGCCGAAGGCGCTTCGAGCCTCGCCGGGGATGCGCTCGTTTCCACGAAACTCCTTTCCGATCCATGGGTTGACGCGTCATCGGGTGCCCGACGCTCGCCCCGATCTCGGTTGGAAAGGTCAAGGAACGCAATTTGCTCAGCTGGCCGCTGGGCAGGTGATTTCAGGGGTTGGCCTCGAACATCAACCCCACGAACCGGAGAGAGGCGCACATGAATCTCCTTTCACGTCGGGACCGGGCTCAACGGATGGCAATCGGTCGATCGGCGAGGGGCCCGGCATCGTTCGCCGGGCTGCTCGCGGTGGTCGTCGGGTGCGCGCTCGATGGGGGCGCGGCGCTCGCGCAGACCTGCGAAGTGCCCATCATGGTGACGTCCACCGCCAAGCCGAACGTGCTGATCGCACACGACACGTCCGGCTCGATGAAGCAGGACTTCGCCAACGCATCGACGGCCTATGCCTTCAACAACGGCACGGCCACCGTCACGACCTACGAAGCGCGCTACGGCTCCGGCTTCCCCGACTACAAGGGAATGCTCGAGACCAACCTGGGGACGCTGACCGAGTCCACCTCGCCGCTCAAGACCCACCTGCACTCGATCACCGGCGCGGTGAATACCGGCTTCACCGACATGGCGATCTACGACTACGCCGAGAACAAGGTCTGCAACGACTACAAGAGCGGCAACTGCGCCTCGAACCTCACCTGGGCCGCGAAGTGCCAGCTCGGTGCGATGCAGGATGCCATCGACTCGCCGCTCCACTGCCAGGACAACCCGCTGACCGGCGCCACCAACGAAGGCCAGGTGCCCAAGTACAACCACCCGGGCTACCCAGGTCAGAGCTCGACCGACCCGAACCCGAGCCACTGCTACGACTACGGCAAAGGGCTAGCGCGCCCGGACATGACCACCGCGCTCGGTCGCGCGGTCGAGAGCGGCAATCCGTGCAACGTCATCCCCACGATCGACAGCACCTCGTACGCCGGTAACACCAGCGACATCCACCATCTCTACGCGGGCCGTTACCTCAACTACCAGCACCTCGGACGCACCCGCGACGACATCATGCGGCAAGGTCTGCGCGACGCGGTCGCGGCCACCCAGGCGCAGCTCAACTGGGGTCTGATGACGTTCGTCAATTCCGAGGACAGCTCGCACCCGGGAAACGGCGGGCTGGGCGGCAAGCTGATCTCGGCGATCAACGGCACCGACTCGGTGGCGAGCGCCACCGGCGTCACCGGCGCCCTCACCACCTACAGCGCCACGATCGGCTGGAACAGCACGTTCACCAGCAACCCGCCTCTCTTCACGGCCACCACCGGCGACGTGATCCAGGATCCGAACGCGACGTGGCTCTCCGACCTGCTTCGCGACTCCTACAAGTACTTCAAGGGAACGCTCTCGAACCCGTCGGGTGGCAGCTATTCGAGCCCGATCTCGTACTCGTGCCAGGACAACTTCGTGATCGTGGCGACCGACGGGCGTCCCAACACCGACATGCGCGAGGCGTCCCAGACCACCAGCGACGGCACCGACATCATCACGTCCTACTGCACCGGCAACTACTCGGACTCGACTCAGTTCGGCCACGCGGACGACGGCTCGTCGTTCAACGATTTCGCGGGCTGCGTCCACAAGGAGCTCGACGCGTCGACCGCGTTCACCGGCCGGCAGGCGCTCGACGTCTACACGATCGGCTTCGTCAACGACCTGGCGAGCGTTCAGCAGCTGCTGTCGGAGGCCGCGTCGGCGGGCGGCGGCGAAGCCTTCACCGCCACCAGCGAGGCCGAGTTCATCGAGGCCATTTCCTCGGCGGCCCAGTCGATCATCGAGAAATCCGCGTCGGCCACCTCGGCGGCGGTGGTGTCGACCAGCGGCGTCGGCACCGACACCCTGGTGACGGCGAGCTTCCAGAGCGGCACCTGGCAAGGCCAGCTCTACGGCTACGCGCTTCCCTACAGCAGCGGCGCGACACCGCTCTGGAAGGCCGGCGACCTGCTGCTCGCGCGCACGGCCGCGAGCCGGCACATCTACACCGCGATCGACGGCGCGGACGCCGACACCCGCATCGACGACGTGCTCGACTTCTCGACGACCAACGAGGCCACGCTGCGCTCGTACCTGGGCGCCGCCGATTCGACCGAGGGCACCAACCTCATCAACTGGGTGCGCGGCACCGACATGGCGCAGTACCGCACGCGCAATCCGGTGACCAGCGCCAACGTGTGGAAGCTCGGCGACATCATCGATTCGAACCCGGTGGTCGTGGGCTCGCCGCCGTTCTTCTACCCGCAGGGGAGCTACCAGACCTTCTACAACACGTACCAGAACCGCCCGACCGTGATCTACGTCGCCGCCAACGACGGCATGCTGCACGCCTTCGATGCGGTCACGGGATCCGAGCGCTGGGGCTTCATCCCCAACTGGAACCTGCCGATCTTCAAGTCGACACTCTCGAGCCCGAGCTACTGCCACTACTACGCGTTCGACGGCACGCCGCGCGTGGTCGACGCTTACTTCAGCGAGGACGGCGCCGCGGCGGCGTGGCACACGATCCTGGTGGTGGGCGGCGGCCGCCACGGCGGCTACGTGGCGCTCGACGTGACCGATCCCGGTCCCGAGAGCGCGCCCAACCCGCCGGTGGTGCTCTGGCAGTGGCCGAACCCGACGTCGTTCGCGGTGCCTGGCACGCTTGCGGAAGGCCGCCTCGGCGCCGCCCAGGCGCGCCCCGCGATTCACTTCCTCGCCGCGAGCGGCGCCACCTTCCCGACCACCACCTCGAGCTGGGTCGCCACCATCGCGACCGGCAACAACAACTCGGACGGCCAGTCGTATCTCTTCAACGTCGATCTCGGCACGGGCGTCGCGTCGTCCACGGTCATCAACGTGGACCCGGCCTCGGAGACCGGTAACGGGCTCAGCGATCCGGCGACCGTCGACCTCGACGGCGATCAGGCCACCGACCGCGTGTACGTCGGCGACCGCCTCGGGCGCCTGTGGCGCTGGGACGTGGCGCAGAGCACCAACCCGACGCAGCTCATCTACAACGCCGGCACCACGCGGCCCATCGTCGACCGCCCAGTGCTCAGCTTCGCGAGCTCGTCGTCCAGCGACACCAACGTGCTCATCTACTTCGGCACCGGAAAGATGGAGGTCGTGGGCGACGAGAGCGATCTCAGCGTGCAGCGGATCTACGCGCTCAAGGATCCCGGGACCCGCAACGGCACACCCTCCACGGCGCTTCTCACCGACACCAACCTGACCAACGCCACCGACCTGAGCACCGGCAGCACCACCTCGAGCTTCAGCGGCTCGGGCTGGTACATCGATCTCAAGCTCAACTCGAGCACCGGCGAGCCGGGCTCCGGCAACACCGCGAAGGGCGCTCGAGCGATGTACCCGGGTGTGCTCACCAACGGCATCCTGTTCATCACGGTGTTCACGCCGGACACCAGCGATCCGTGCAACTTCGGCGGCATCCCCACGCTCTTCGCGCTCAACGCGTCGACCGGCAGCGCGCCGGGCTCGCCGGTGCTCGACATCAACGGCGACGGCGCCGTCGATTCGAGCGACGTGCGCAGCGGCCAACCGGCGCGGGCGCTCAACCTGGGCGCGGGCGTCCCGTCGCAGCCGGTCATGGATCCCGAGCGTCACACCCTGATCGTCCAGACCAGCGATACCCACCTTCACCCGATCCAGATATCGACCGGCGGGTCTCCGGTCATCACCACGCGGTGGAAGGTCCTGAACCGCTGACCGGCGGGGCGTGGCGCACATCGGAAACGTAGAGGGAGCGAATCATGAGACACGAAGCCAAACGAGTCATCCGCAGCGAATCGGGCGTGGCGCTGGTGCTGGTGCTCCTGGTGCTGGTGGCGCTCACCTTCGCGGCGATCGGGATCCTGACCGCGAGCCAGCGCGATCTGGCCGTGGTGGGACGCGAGGTGGCCACCCAGACGGCGCTCTTTGCCAGCGACGCGGGCCTCGAATCGGCGAACAGCTGGTTCCGGAGCAAGCAGTACTTCGGGCCGCCGCAGCGGGTGAACGCGGCGGACATCTCGACCTCGACGTCCACCGGTTACTGGAACATCCGCAACCTGGGCGGGATCGGCAGCGGTAGCACCAGCACCGTGACCAACTACAGCTCGATCACGCCGGACATGACGATCAACTCCGGCAAGACCAAGGTGTGGTTCCAGGTGGCCACGCTTCCCAACAGCGTCAGCTTCGTGAACCGCCAGACCGGCGAGGAAGCCGGCAAGACGGTGAAGTACTCGTTCGAGCTCCAGTCGCTGGCGACCCACGGCGGCGTCGGCAGCGTGACGATCTCGCAGATCGCCAGCCAGGTGTACAACCTCAACTTCTATTCCGGCTGACACGGCCCTCTTCGGGCACCGCAACCGCGCGGGGGACGGCTGGTCCGTCCCCCGCGCTGCATTTTGGGCTGCCGGATCGGGCGAGCGGGCGCCGGTTCGCTATGACCTTTGTAGCGAGTCGGGCGTCAGGTTTGACCCGCGCGCCGTGACCGTCGGGGGCGGCTCGGGAACCACTCTGGCTCCCGGGGACCGAGCCCTGAGCTCCGCCAAACTCCCCGGGATCAGGCGTATTTCAACGTTCGAATGGCCCGCGGCCGCGCCCTCCGCGAGTTGCCCCGGCGAAACGGCACGGCCGTTGCGTTTTGGCCGCGCCGGGCGCTTGGGGAGGATCCGGACGATCGTGTCCGGTCCAGCGCGGAGGCGAAAACGATGCGAGCTACGTACTGGTTGGTGGCCGTGACGGCCGTGGCAGGAATGGCGGTCCTCTCGTCGAGCGCGGCGAGGGCGCAGACCTGCGAGGTCCCGATCATCGTGACCTCGTCGGTGAAGCCCAACGTGATGATCGCGTTCGACTCGTCGGCGTCGATGCGCGAGCCGGCGACCACCACGGGCATGCCGGTCTACGACGCGACCTCGACCACCTACAAGACCCAGTTCGAGACCTACCTCGCGACGCTCGACGTGAACGTGTCGCCGCTCAAGAAGCACATGCAGGATTTGTTCGGAAACGGCGGCAACACCGGCTTCACCGACAACGCGATCTACGACGCCGCCGAGAACAAGGTCTGCAACGACTACAAGAGCGGCAACTGCGCCCCCACCACGACCATGACGTGGGCGGCCAAGTGCAACCTGGGTGCGATGCAGGACGCGACGGACGGCCCCGCCCATTGCGTCGACAATCCAGCGACGAGCGGGACCAACGAGGGCCAGGTGCCGAAGTACAACACGGTCTCCAATCCGAGCCAGTGCTACTGGTACGGCAAGGGAATGGCGCAGAACAACTGGACCGCGGCCAACGGACGAAACGTCGACGCGACCGATCCGTGCTCGTTCCCGCCCAAGCCCAACTTCACCAGCATCCAGCAGCTCTTCCAGGGCAAGTTCCTGAACTACCTCCACATCCAGAAGACCCGCGACGACACCGCGCGCTCGGTCATGCGCAACCTCGTCAGCTCGACGCAGAGCCAGATCAACTGGGGCCTGATGAACTTCGTGCCGCGCAGCGACGCCACGCACCCCGCGCTCACGGGCCTGGGTGGTTACGTGGTCGCTCAGATCAACGGCACCAATTCGGTGACCAGCGCGACCAACGTCATCACCGCGCTGCGCAACTACAGCGGCACCGTCGGCTGGGACTCGACCTTCAGCCAGAACCCGCCGAGTTGGTCGCAGACCGGCATGATGATGAACTCGTTCGGCTCGACCGAGCTCGCCGATCAGCTCCGCGACGCGTTGTTCTATTACCAGGGCACGCTGGCGAATCCCGCGGGCGGCACCTTCGCGAGCCCGATCGCGTACCAGTGTCAGCCCAACTTCACGGTGGTCGCCACCGACGGCTTCCCCACCGGCGACGACATGAAGGAAGCGGGCAGTAGCCGCGCCGACGCGGCGCCCAGCATCAGCTCGTACTGCACCAACGACCACAGCGACCTGGCGCGTGAGGGTGCCGACGACGACGACGACGCGTTCGACGACTTCGCCGATTGCGTCAACAAGGAAAAGGACTTGAGCTCGACCTTCACCGGCACCCAGAAGATGGAGATCTACACCATCGGCTTCGCCGAGGACGTGTCGAGCGCCACCGACTTCCTGACCGACGTGGCCACCGGCGGCGGCGGCGATTTCTACGCAGCCACCGACGAGAACGCGCTCATCCAGGCGTTCGCGAACGTCACCAAGTCGATCCTCGAGAAGAGCGCCTCGGCCACCTCGGCGGCCGTGGTGTCGACCTCGGGCGTCGGCACCGACCTCCTGGTGACCGCGCACTTCGAGACCGTCACCTGGAACGGCCAGCTCTACGGCTACGCGCTGCCCTACGTCTCGACGGCGAATCCGCTGTGGAAGGCGGGCGACCTGCTCGAGGCACGCACGGCGGCGAGCCGCGTGATCTACACCTCGGTCGACACCAACAGCGACGGCAAGCTCAACGACCGGGTGGATTTCACGGTTGCCAACGAACCGACGCTGCGCAGCTACCTCGGTGCGGCCAACTCGACCGAGGGCGCCAATCTCATCAACTGGGCGCGCGGCGTCGACGGCAACGGCTACCGCACCCGCGACAGCGACCTCGACGGCCAGGTGTGGAAGCTGGGCGACATCATCGACTCGAACCCGGTGGTGGTCGGCGCGCCGCCTTACTTCTACCCGCAGGCCAGCTACCAGACCTTCTACAACACGTATCAAACCCGTCCGACCGTGATCTACGTCGCCGCCAACGACGGCATGCTGCACGCCTTCGACGGCGCCACCGGCGCCGAGCGCTGGGCCTTCATCCCCAACTGGAACCTGCCGATCTTCAAGTCGACGCTCAGCGATCCCAACTACTGCCACACCTACAACTTCGACGGCACGCCGCGCGTGGTCGACGCCTACTTCAGCGAGAACGGCGCGGCGGCGGCGTGGCACACGGTGCTGGTGGTGGGCGCCGGCAAGCACGGCGGCTACGTGGCGCTCGACGTGACCGACCCGGGCTCGGTCGGCACTCCCAACGCGCCGACCGTGCTCTGGCAGTGGCCGCTTCCGACGGTGATGTCGGTGCCGGCCACGCTCTCCGAGGCACGCCTCGGCGACCCCAACACCCGCCCCGTCGTGCACTTCCTCGCGGGCTCGGGCGTCTCGTTCCCGACCACCGCCAACAACTGGTACGTGACGATCGCATCCGGCCCCAACAACTCGGACGGCCAGGCGTATCTCTTCAACCTGGTGCTCGACACCGGCGTCGCCACGGCGGCGAAGACCATCAACGTCGATCCGGCCACCGAGACCGGCAACGGCCTCGGCGATCCCGCGCCCATCGACATGGACGGCGATCAGGCGACCGACCGCGTGTACGTCGGCGATCGCCTGGGACGGCTGTGGCGCTGGGACGTGGCGCAGACCACCAACCCGAGCCAGCTGATCTACAACGGCGGCTCGACGCGGCCGATCGTCGACCGCCCGGTGCTGGCGTTCAAGAGCACCCTGGCGAGCGACTCGAACGTGATCGCGTACTTCGGAACCGGCAAGTACGAGGTCGACGCCGACAAGACCGACACCACGGTGCAGCGGCTCTACGCGGTGGTGGACTCGGGATCGCGGCTGGGGACGCCCTCCACCGCGCTGGTCGTCGACGCCAACCTCACGGATGCCACCGACAGCTCGACCGCCTCGAGCTCGACCTCGATTCCCGGCAGCGGCTGGTACATCAACCTCAAGTTCGACTCGAACGGCGAGCCCGGCAGCTCGAACACCGCGGCCGGCGCGCGGATCTTCTATCCGGGCGTGCTGACCAACGGGATCTTGTTCATCACCGCGTTCACGCCCACCGCCCAGGTCTGCGACTTCGGCGGCCTCGCGACGCTGCTGGCGCTCAACGCGTCGACGGGCAGTGCCTTCGGGGCTCCGGTGCTCGACATCAACGGCGACGGCAGCGTCGATTCGAGCGACCTGCGCAGCGGCCAGCCGGCGCGCGCCGTGAACATGGGTACCGGCGTTCCATCGCAGCCGGTCCTGGATCAGGAGCGTCACACCCTGATCGTCCAGACCAGCGACACCAAGCTTCACCCGGTGCAGGTGTTGACCGGCGGGTCGGCGGTCACCTCCACCCGCTGGAAGGTCCTGAACCGCTGACGCGTGAGGCGCGTCGACATCGGAACAAGGAGGGGAAGAACCATGAGACACGGAGCCAAACGAATCATCGGTAGCGAATCGGGCGTGGCGCTGGTGCTGGTGCTCCTGGTGCTGGTGGCGCTCACCTTCGCGGCGATCGGGATCCTGACCGCGAGCCAGCGCGATCTGGCCGTGGTGGGACGCGAGGTGGCCACCCAGACGGCGCTCTTTGCCAGCGACGCGGGCCTCGAATCGGCGAACAGCTGGTTCCGGAGCAAGCAGTACTTCGGGCCGCCGCAGCGGGTGAACGCGGCGGACATCTCGACCTCGACGTCCACCGGTTACTGGAACATCCGCAACCTGGGCGGGATCGGCAGCGGTAGCACCAGCACCGTGACCAACTACAGCTCGATCACGCCGGACATGACGATCAACTCCGGCAAGACCAAGGTGTGGTTCCAGGTGGCCACGCTTCCCAACAGCGTCAGCTTCGTGAACCGCCAGACCGGCGAGGAAGCCGGCAAGACGGTGAAGTACTCGTTCGAGCTCCAGTCGCTGGCGACCCACGGCGGCGTCGGCAGCGTGACGATCTCGCAGATCGCCAGCCAGGTGTACAACCTCAACTTCTACTCGGGCTGAGGCAACGAAACGATCCCGGTGGCATCGTCGAAGCTCAGGAAGTCGCCGTAGCGGGCCCAGCGCACCAGGCGGTCGAACATCCGCTCGTAGTCCTCCTGCGGCATCCGCATCACGATCAGCTCCAGCACGCGCTCGCGGTCGGCGCTGCGGCCCTCGGATCCCGAGACCAGCGCCCGCACCTCCGAGAAGAGGCCGAGGGTCGCGATCCGCTTCCCCCACAGCGTCTTTCGCTGCTCCGGAGAAGCCGCGAGGAACTCACGGCCCGCGGGCTCGAGCACCACGTTGCGGCGCGGCGTGTCGACCAGATCGAGCATTTCCGCGGCCTGCACGATGGCGATCACGTGTCCGAACTCGCGCACCGTGTCGGCCGCGATCCGGAACACGTCGTCCTTGCCGCCGCGCGCGTCGAGGTACTCGAGCAGGCCGACCACCTCGCTGGGAGCCGCGTCGGGGATCGGCTCGATGCACGCGCCACCCGCTGCGGTGGGCGGCGGGGCCGGGACGTCGGGCAGCTCGTGGCCCGTGATGACGTTGTGGAGCTGGTCGATGAGGTCGCCCAACTCCCGCGAGCGATAGTCGCGCGGCCGCGGCAGCGGATTCTCGACGATGGTCCGCACCACACCGGGATTCGCACCGAGAATCACGATGCGGTCGGCCATCCACGCCACTTCCTTGATGTCGTGGCTCACCAGCACGATGGCCGACGGGTTCTTGTCGGTGGCCGCCCAGATGTCCACGACTTCCGCGCGCAGCCCGTCGGCGGTGAGCGCGTCGACGTGGCTGAAGGGCTCGTCCATGAAGAGCAGCTCGGGATCCACCGAGAGTGCGCGCGCCATCCCGGCGCGCTGCTTCATTCCGCCCGAAAGCTCGCGCGGATAGGCGTCGCCGAAGCCGCCCAGACCGACGGCTTTCACGACGGCGTCGGCTCGCGCCGCGATCTCGGCGCGCGGCAGCCCGGCCGACTCGAGCACCAGCTCGATGTTGCTTCGCACCGTGAGCCACGGATAGAGCGCGAAGCTCTGGAACACGATCGCGACGCCCGGGTTCCGGCCGGTGAGCGGCGCGCCGTGGTAGAGCACCTCGCCGCTGGTCGGGCGCACGAGTCCCGCGAGGATCCTGAGCAGCGTCGACTTGCCGCAGCCGGAGGGGCCGAGCAGCGCCACGATCTCGTCGGGAAAGATCTTGAGGTCGATCTTCTGGAGCACCACGTGCGGCTGGCCGCCGGGTAGCGCGAACACGTGCTGGACGCCGCGCAGCTCGCAGAGCGGCGCGCGTACCGTGGCTGGCTTCGGATCGGCATTCATCGGCTGTGTCCGCCTCAGCGCGCGAGCGAGTACCGGGTTTCGGCGAGCTCGTAGAGCCTGCGCCAGACGTTGCGGTTGAAGAGCACCACCACGATGGCCATGACCACCACCGCCGCGCCGAGGCGCGGAAAATCCGCTTGCTCGGCGGCCGAGCTGATCATCGCGCCCAGCCCCCTGGCGGTGAGCGTGTGGCCGCGGAAGGTCACGTACTCCGCGACGATGCTCGCGTTCCACGCACCTCCCGCGGCGGTCACCCATCCGGTCACGAGCTGCGGGAAGATCGCGGGAAGGTAAAGCGCGCGCGCTCGCTGCCAGCCCGTGACGCCGAACGAAGCCGCCGCCTCGCGCAGGTCGGAGGGAAGGCCCATGGCGCCGGCGATCACGTTGAACAGGATGTACCACTGGGTGCCGAGCAGCATCAGCACGATGCTCCCCCAGCCGAGCGAGATCCCGAGCGACGTGAGCACCGCGATCACCATCGGGAAGAGCATCGGCGCCGGGAACGACGCCACCACCTGGACCACCGGCTGCAGCGCGTTCGAGAGCCGCGGGTTGAGGCCGATCGCGAGGCCCGCCGGAACCGCCCACAGCGTGCCGATCGCGGTGGCTGCGAGAACTCGTCCCAGGGTGAAGCCGGAGGCGACCACGATGTCGCGCCACGCGGCCGCGTGCACCGAGAGCAGCATCGTGCCCAGCTTCCAGCCGCCGAAGGCGAGCCCGGCGAGCATCGCCGCGAACGAGAGGCGGGAAATGGCGGCCCAGCGCGCATCGCGAGTCACCCGGCCGGCGGGAGCCTCGACCTCGGTCCGCGGAATGCCGGGCGCGCGCGTCGTGTCACTCGCGAGTGCCGCGCGCACCGCATGCAGTTGCGTCCGCAGCCAGCGCACCACGTTCGACCGCCGCAGCAAGTCGAGGAACCACGACGTCGGAGCGCTGCCCGCGGCGCTCTCCTCGATCCGGAAGTGCTGCGCCCACACCACCACCGGCCGCCACAGGATCTGGTCGAGCGCCACGATCATCGACGTCATCGCGATCACCGCGGCGATCATCGCGGGAACGTTCCCGCGCGCCTCCGCGACGCTCATGTAGGAGCCGACGCCGGGAAGCCGGAAGTCGCGGTCCCCCAGCACGAACGACTCGCTCACGGTCAGGAAGAACCAGCCGCCCGCCATGCTCATCATGCTGTTCCAGACCAGCCCCATGGTCGCGAACGGCAGCTCCAGTCGCCGCACTCTGCGCCACCATCCGAACCGGTAGACCGTCGCTACTTCCTGGAGGTCCGGTGGGATCGAGCGCAGCGAGTGGTAGAAGCTGAAGGTCATGTTCCACGCCTGGCCGGTGAAGATCATGAGCACCGCCGCCAGCTCGAGGCCGACGTTGCTGTGCGGGAAGAGCGCCACCAGACCGAGCACCACGCCCGGCATGAACCCGAGCACCGGGATGCTCTGCAGGATGTCGAGCAACGGCACCAGCACGCGCTCGGCCACGTGATCCTTCGCGGCCCAGTAGCCGTAGACCAGCGTGAACGCGAGCGAGCACGCGTACGCGACCAGCCCGCGCGAGAGCGAGAGCAGCGTGTAGAGCGGAAGGCGCCAGGGCGAGAGATCGATCTCGATGGCCGGACGGTACGCAGCGGCCGAGTTCCGCCCCAGCTCGAGCAGCCCGAACAGCACGCCGCCGATCGCGAGCAGCACCGCCCCGTCGACCCAGCCGAGCGAGGACCGACGATGGACGACCCCCGAGTCGTCGCCCCAGGCGCGCTCGATGCGTCGGGTGGGAGCATCCGGGATCGTCATGTTCGCGAGCAGCAGCGCGTAAAGCGTTCGACTTGGCTTAGCGCGTTACCGCGTCGCTGTCGCGGGCCGGCGGCACGCTCGCGGCGAGGCCGAGCCGCTGGAAGGCCAGCGCCGACCGCTGCAATGGGTGCGGGAAACCGTTGCTGGGCGCCGAAGGTCGAAAGCGCGGCGCGGGACCGAGGCGAAGGCCCATCCGAGTGAGCACGCGTCGCGCGGTCTTGTCGACGACCGGCCCGGCTCGAATGCACTTGACGATCTGGTTGTTGGGACTCCAGAGGCGCCGGTAATACGCGAAGTCGATCGGGCCCTCGAGGTGAGACGGCCAGCAGAACGCACCGATCGCCTGAACGACCACCGAGTACACCAGCGCGCCGCCCCACGCTGCGCGCCAGGCCGGACGCGATCTCGCGAGCAGACCCAGCCGGTCGGCGGCGACCGCCATCAGCGGAGCCGCGAACGGCATGACGTCGGTCAAGTATCTCGGCCCGTAGCTGTGTCCACCCCACCAGACCAGGTATTTCGCGTAGACCAGGTAGGCGACTCCGCAGACCACGGCGCAGGCGCGTGCGATGTGCTCGGGCCGCGAGGGCGGGGACTCGAGCGGCCGGCGCCACACCATCCACGCTCCCACGAGCGCCAGCGCGACGATCGGCGAGTACACGAGCAGCCCGCGGCTGGGGCAGATCGCGAGCCCGAGCAACCCCTCGCCGAAATTTCCGTCCCACATGCTGCGAACGCCGAACACCTCGTTCCAGTAGGAGTTGCGCGCTTCGGCCGTGCCCAGGACCGACCCGCAGACATGCAGGTTGTAGATCGCCGCGGCGCACAGCACCGCCGCCGCGCCCGCGCAGGAGCGGAGCGCGCGGCTCGAGTCGCGCCGTCGAAGGTCGATGCCCGCCGCGAGAACCACGGGAAGCGCCAGGAGCATCACGGGACGCGCGACGCCGCCGATCGCGGTCGCGGTCATCGCGATCCCCAGCCGGCGTCTGGTGAGCGCCCAGATCGCCAAGGCGAACATCCAAACCGCGGGGGTATGAGACCAGAGTCCCTGGCTCGCGGTGCTCCAGATCGGGGTCGCGAGACCGTAGACGGCGGCCACGGCCCACGCGGTCCGGGGGCCGTGGCCGAGTCCCAGCAGCGCGCGCCACACCAGCCACGCGGATGCCGCCGCCATCAGCGACGCCGCGAGCTTCGAGAAGACGTTGGCGAGCAGCTCGGAGTCGTGCGGCAAGCCGAGCCAGCTCGGAATCGCGTAGATCGGCGCGGCGAGGATCGCCGCGACCGGCGGATAGGCGTCGTAGATGTGGCCGTGCGACTCGACCAGATAGAAAGGAAGCGGCTCGCCTGCTCGGATGTCGAGGGTCTTGCTCGACCGGAACTCGTCGAGCGCGAAGTCGCCGTCCCGGACCAGCGACAACGGCACGAGCCGCGACGCCGCGGTGTCGGTCGAGACCTGCCGGAGGTTCAGGTGGTACGCGCCGAGAAGCAGCAAGACCAGCGCGCGCCCCGCACGATTCGACGACATCGCTCCGCGCTCGGGGGAGCCGGCGGCGAACCGACGAGCGACGGGCCGGGATTCCCGCGGCCGCTGGGCCCCGCACTGCTCCGGTGCCTAGCGTGCAACCAAGCGCCTGAAGGAATTCTGAAGCGTGGCGCGCGTGACTATGGATGAGGCCACCACGGCACGGTGAGGAGCGCCAGGGAAAAACAGGCACCGAGCCACGCGAGCGCGACCACGGCCAGCGTCACGACGTCTCGGCGCGCGTGCTGCGGAGCGATCGGCTGGTTCGCGTTCAAGGCGTCTCCAAATGGCGGTGACGGATGGCCCAAGCGCAGCTTGGAGCGCGAACCTGAAGGAATTCTGAAGGCCGCACGCGCGGCGCGCTGCCCTCGAGGCACCGCCTAGACGGGACGCGCGGGCCGAGCTACACGCGAAGGAGCGCTGCATTCTCGAGCCCACGTCATGCGACTCCTGGTGATCGAAGACGACGTCAAGGCGGCGCGGCTCTTGTCGAAGGGCCTGCGCGAGGAGGGCTGGATCGTGCACGTCGCGCACGACGCCGCCGCCGGCTACGAGAAGGCGACCGTGAGCTCGTACGACGCCGTGATCCTCGACTGGCTGTTGCCCGACCGGGAAGGGGTCGAGGTCTGCCGCGATCTCCGCCGCCGCGGAGTCCACACGCCGATCCTGATGCTCACCGCGCGGGACGCGGTCGAG
This sequence comes from uncultured bacterium, assembly GCA_964650975.1. Taxonomy (GTDB): domain Bacteria; phylum JADJOY01; class JADJOY01; order JADJOY01; family JADJOY01; genus CAZYWA01. The sequence goes on along the minus strand of CAZYWA010000002.1, from coordinate 38,331 downwards.
GACCGGGTGACCGGCCTCAACGTGGGCGCGGACGACTACCTCACCAAGCCGTTCGCGTTCGCGGAGCTCCTGGCTCGCATCCACGCGCTGCTCCGGCGTGCGGACATCACCCGGCCCGTGGTGCTGCACGTGGGCGACTTGATGCTCGACCCGGTGAGCCACGAGGTGAAGCGGGGAGGCGCGCCGATCCGGCTGACGCCGACCGAGTACGCGCTCATGGAGGTGCTGATCCGCCGGGCCGGCCAGGTCGTGAGCCGCGCGGATCTGGTCGAGCGAGTGTGGGAGATCGATCGCGACGGCTTCGAGAACCTGATCGACGTGCACATGAGCCACCTGCGTCGCAAGATCGACGGCGGCCGGGCACCGCTCATCCACACCGTGCGCGGCTCCGGGTTCCGTCTCGGAACGACGGCGGAGCCGTGACCCCTCCATGACTGCGGTGCCATGAAAGTCGACCTCAAGACGCGGCTCGCCGTGGCGCACGCGGTGGCGGCGGCCGCGATCCTGGCCGTTGCCGTCGCGGGTGCCCACTGGACCCTGCGGCGCGCGGTGCTCGGCCAGGTGATCGACCGCGCGCTCTTGGTGCTCGCGGAGGCCGAGGGCGCGTCGCTCTCTTCCGACGTGACCGTGCCGATCCGCGTTCACGAGATGAACCCCGGAAGCGCGCCGCCGTCCTTCGACCGGCTCGACAAGTTCGTGCAGATCGTGGACATGAGCGGCCGAGTCCTCGCGCGCAGCTCGACCCTCGGAACCTCGCAGCTACCCGCTCCGCCGGCGTTCCTCGCGAGGCTCAAGGCGGACAGCCTGGTGTTCCAGACGCGCAGCGACTTCGGCGCCGAGCCGATCCGGATCGTGACCATTCCGGTCGAGCGAGCCGGCACGCGCTACGCGGTCCAGGTGGCGATGTCGCTCGACGATGCGTACACGGTCCTCGACTCGGCGAGATGGATCCTGCTCTTGATGTCGGTGGCGATCGTTCAGGGCGTGGGCGTGATCGGCGTGATCCTCGCTCGGCGAGCCCTGGTGCCGATCGACCGGATCGTCGCCCGCGCGCGGCACATCGGGGAGTCGAGTCTCGGTGACCGGCTTCCGCATCCCGGCATGGAGAACGAGATCGGGCGTCTGGTCGACACGCTGAACGAGATGCTGGGGCGGATCGAGCGCAGCTTCGAGGTACAGCGGCGGTTCACCGCCGATGCGTCGCACGAGCTGCGCTCGCCGCTCTCGCGGCTTCGCGCCGAGCTCGAGGTGACGCTCAGGCGCCCTCGCGACCGGCCCGAGTACGAAGACACGCTGCGATCGGCGCTCGAGGAAGTGGAGCACCTGTCGCGCCTGACGGAGGAGCTGCTGGTGCTCGCTCGTCTGGATTCGGATCGTCGAGTCGCCGCCGGCGCCTCGACGGTGGTGGTGGGCGATTCGCTTCGCGAAGCCGTCGCCAGGCTGGCCGATCAGGCTCGCGATCGAGCGGTCTCGATCCGGGTGCTGCCCGCCCCGGTCCTGTCGTGTGGCATGCGGCTCGAGCCCGCCGCGGCCGGGTTGGTGTTCACGAACCTGGTCGACAACGCGGTCAAGTTTTCCCCGCGAGGCGGAGTCGTGACCGTCGATGCCCAGGAATCCGACGGCGACGTGGTCATCGCCGTGTCGGATGCCGGGCCGGGGATTCCAGCGGAGGAGGTACCGCGCCTCTTCGAGCGCTTCTACCGAGGCAGCGCCGCGCGATTCGCGGACGGCCACGGCGCGGGGCTCGGGCTGGCCATCTGCCGCACCATCCTGGAACGCCACGGCGGACGCATCTCGGTCGAGAGCGAGCCGGGAAAGGGCGCCACATTCCGAGTCCGCCTGCCGATTGGGTGACTTTGTGCCTTGAAAAGGGGCAATTTCTGCCGACTAGTCCCTTAAAAAGTTAGCTGCTTGTAACGCGTAATTTCGGCTGTCTGTAAACTCTGACGTCAGCTCGATGTAAAGTCCATGGATAGCGCACTGTGACAACGCGTCGGGCTTCCGTTTGCCGCGGCCAACGACGGCGTGGCGTTGAGGCGGGAGGCATGTTGCCAGGAGCGCAGGTGTGTCCATGTATCTCGGAGTGCGCGCGCGGCGTCGATTGCGCCAAGCTGCACCACGCCAACGAAAAGTCCGGCATCTTCATCTGCGGCTACGGCGAGCTCGCCGAGATCAGTGACGACTGACGGAGAACGACCATGGCGGACAACCACTACGACGTGATCATCATCGGCTCGGGCGCGGGCGGCGGGACCCTCGCCTGGAAGCTGGCGCCCACCGGCAAGCGGATCCTGCTGATCGAGCGCGGCCAGTACGTGGCGCGCGAGAAGGACAACTGGGACTCGAAGAAGGTGATCCTCGAGTCCAAGTACCACATCGCCGAGGAGTGGTTCGACAGGGACGGCCAGGGCTTTCACGCCGGCGCTCACTACAACGTGGGCGGCAACACCAAGTTCTACGGCGCGGCGCTCTTGCGCATGCGTGAAAAGGACTTCGGCGAGGTGGCTCACAAGGGCGGCATTTCGCCGAAATGGCCGATCTCGTACGCCGAGCTCGAGCCCTACTACACGCAGGCCGAGCACCTCTACTTCGTGCACGGCGAGCGCGGCGCCGACCCCACCGAGCCGCGCGCCAGCGCCGGCTACAAGTACCCGGCGATGAGCCACGAGCCGCGCATGCAGCAGCTCTCCGACGACCTCGCGAAGCTCGGCCTCAAGCCGTTCCACCTCCCGGTCGGGGTGATGATCGACGAGCAGAATCCGCACAAGAGCCGGTGCATTCGCTGCAACACCTGCGACGGGTTCCCGTGCATGGTGAACGCGAAGGCGGACGCGCAAGTGGTGTGCGTCGATCCGGCGCTCGAGCACCCCAACGTGTCGATGATCACCGGCGCCCTGGTCACCAAGCTCGAGACCAGTGCTTCCGGCCGCGAGATCGCGGCCGTGCAGGTGAACACGAACGGTGTGGTGGAGCGCATGACCGGCGGAATCGTGGTGGTGTCCGCTGGAGCGATCAACTCGGCGGCGCTGCTGCTCAAGTCGGCGAACGACAAGCACCCGAAGGGGCTCGCCAACGGCTCCGATGAGGTGGGCCGGAACTACATGGCCCACGTGAACTCGATGATGCTCGCGATCTCGACCCGGCCCAATCCGACGGTGTTCCAGAAGACGCTCGCGATCAACGACTTCTACTTCGGCGCCCCCGGGTTCGAGCACCCGATGGGCCACATCTCGTTCGTGGGCAAGAGCGACGAGTACATGCTCGCCGCCGGCGCTCCCAAGCTGGTTCCCGGGCTCACGCTCGACGTGATGGCCAAGCACTCGATCGACTTCTGGATGACCACCGAGGACCTGCCCGATCCCAGGAACCGCGTGACGCTCACCGAGGACGGCTCGATCCGCCTCGAATACCAGGCCAACAACCTGGAGGCGCACGGCATGCTGCAGAAGAAGCTCGAGTCGATGCTCGAGCACATCGGCTGCGAGCGCCATCTGCTGCCGCACAACTTCTACGTCGGGAAGCGCATCCCGCTGGCGGGAGTCGCGCACCAGAACGGCACGGTGCGGTTCGGCGCCGACCCCAAGACGTCGGTGCTCGACACCGACTGCCGCGCCCACGAGGTCGACAACCTCTACGTGGTGGACGGCAGCTTCTTCCCGTCGAGCTCGGCGGTGAATCCCGCGCTCACCATCATGGCCAACGCACTGCGCGTCGGCGATCACCTGACGTCGCGGCTCGGCTGAGCGGGGGGAGGCGGCGATGGAGACGATGCGGGTGGGAGGGACGCGCTCCGTCGCGTCCGCAGCGATCGAGTGCGGTGAAGTGCCGCGGCTGCGAGGGACCGCAGCCCTCCGGAAGCGACGGTGGTACTCGATGATTCCTCGAATGAAGCGATGAAGCGGGCAGGGGGCGGCGATGGCGACGCGTGATCGGGCAGTCGTGGAGCTGGCGGGAATCGAGCGGCAGCGTCTGCACGAGGACGCCGAGCGCGACTGCAACTGGAAGCGCTGGGGACCGTACCTTTCCGAGCGCCAGTGGGGCACGGTCCGCGAGGACTACTCGCCCTATGGATCGTGCTGGGAGTACTTCCCCCACGATCACGCCCGCAGCCGCGTGTACCGCTGGGGAGAGGATGGGCTCCTCGGGCTCACCGACCGCCAGTGCCGGTTGTGCTTCTCCGTGGCGCTCTGGAACGGCCGCGACCCGATCCTGAAGGAGCGGCTCTTCGGCCTCACCGGGCCCGAGGGAAATCACGGCGAGGACGTGAAGGAGCTCTACTACTACCTCGACTCGACGCCCACCCACTCGTACATGAAGGCGCTCTACAAGTACCCGCAGGCCGAGTACCCGTACCGATGGCTGGTCGAGGAGAACCGGAGGCGCGGCAAGTTCGAGCGCGAGTTCGAGATCGTCGACACCGGTGTCCTCGACGGCGGTCGCTACTTCGACGTGCAAGCCGAGTACGCCAAGGCGACCCCCAACGACATCTCGATCCGCCTCACGGTGTCGAACCGCGGTCCCGAAGCGGCGCGCCTGCATCTCTTGCCGACGCTCTGGTTCCGCAACACCTGGACCTGGGGCTCGACCCACGAGGGCTACTGGGGGAAGCCGCAGATGTCGGTGGAGCCCGCCGGCACGGTGGTGGCCGATCACGTGAATCTGGGCCGCTATCGCTTCAGTCCCGGGACCGCGCCCGACGGCACCGCGCCGCCGCTGCTCTTCACCGAGAACGAGAGCAACGTCGAGCGGCTCTTCGGGTCGCCGAACGCCTCGCCATACGTGAAGGACGCGTTCCACGAGTACCTGGTCCACGGCAAGACCGCGGCGGTGAACCCGGCGCGCGTGGGAACCAAGATGGCGGCGCTCTACGTGCTCGACGTGCCGGCGCGTGGCGAAGCGGTGGTGACCGCGCGGCTCTTCGCGGACGATCCGGCGCATCTGCATCCTGCGCCCGAGACTCCGGCGGTGGTGGTCGATCGCGCTCGCGGCGAGGCGGATGCCTACTACGCCGCGCACCTGCCCGGACACCTGAGCGACGCCGAGCGTCAGGTGGTGCGGCAGGGCTACGCCGGGATGCTGTGGTCGAAACAGTTCTACCACTACGTCGTTCGCGACTGGCTCGACGGCGATCCGGCGCAGCCCAAGCCGCCGACCGAGCGCAAGAACGGCCGCAATCACGACTGGCCGCACCTCTACAACCGCGACGTGATCTCGATGCCCGACAAGTGGGAGTACCCGTGGTACGCGGCGTGGGACCTGGCGTTCCACATGTTGCCGTTCGCGCGCGTCGATCCGGCGTACGCCAAGGAGCAGCTCGTGCTGCTGCTGCGCGAGTGGTACATGCACCCCAACGGGCAGATCCCGGCCTACGAGTTCGCGTTCTCGGACGTGAACCCGCCGGTCCACGCGTGGTCGTGCTGGCGTGTCTACAAGATGACGGCCGAGCGCGGCTGCCGGGATCGCCTGTTCCTGTCGCGGGTCTTCCAGAAACTGCTCATCAACTTCACGTGGTGGGTGAACCGCAAGGACCTGGAAGGAAACCACCTGTTCGCGGGCGGATTCCTCGGTCTCGACAACATCGGCGTCTTCGACCGCTCGAAGCCGCTGCCCACCGGAGGCACGCTCGAGCAAGCGGACGGCACCGCGTGGATGGCTTTCTACTGCGCCACGATGCTCTCGATCTCGCTCGAGCTGGCCAAGGACAACCCGGCGACCGAGGACGTCGCGAGCAAATTCTTCGAGCACTTCGTGGCGATCGTGGACGCGATGAATCGTCTGGGTGGCGCCGGCCTCTGGGACGAGGAGGACGGTTTCTACTACGACCAGCTCCAGGTGGACGGCCGCCACACGCCGCTCAAGGTGCGCTCGCTGGTGGGGCTGATTCCGCTGCTCGCCGTCGAGGTGCTGGAGGGCGAGACGATCGAGAATCTCAAGGGCTTCTCGAAGCGCCTCGACTGGTTCTGCAAGAACCGCGACGACCTCACCGCGACGATCTCGTACCTCGAGACCCGTCAGGACGGCGCGCACACTCACCGGCTGCTCGCGGTGCCGAGCCGCGAGCGCCTGGTGCGAGTGCTGCGCTACATGCTCGACGAGAACGAGTTCCTGTCGCCTTACGGCATCCGCTCGATCTCGCGAGTGCATCACGATCATCCCTATGTGTTCCGGACGAACGGCGACGAGTACCGCGTGGCCTACGATCCGGGTGAATCGACCACCGGCCTCTTCGGCGGCAACTCCAACTGGCGCGGGCCGATCTGGTTTCCGGGCAACTACCTGCTGGTGGAGGCGCTCGAGCGCTACCACCATTTCTACGGCGACACCCTCGAGGTGGAGTGTCCGGTGGGCTCGGGGCGCATGATGAATCTCCGCCAGGTGGCGCAGGAGATCGCGCGCCGCCTGAGCCGCATCTTCCTTCCCGACGCGGACGGCCGCCGTCCCTGCCACGGCGACGATCTGCGCTACGCGACCGATCCCGACTTCCGGGACCTGGTGCTCTTCCACGAGTACTTCCACGGCGACACCGGCCGCGGCGTGGGCGCCAGCCATCAGACCGGCTGGACGGGCCTGGTCGTGCGGCTGCTCGAGAAGCATTCGCAACGCTGCGGGGTCGAGGCGGGCCAAGTCCACGAGCCGCCCGCCACTCGCGGATCGGACGAGGTCTCGATCCGCGGCTGAGTGCGGTGACGCCATCGTTTGACTTCGGGCGACACGGTTGGAGGGACGCGGTCCCTCGCGTCCGCAGCGTCCGATGACGCTCACGCGCTTCGGCTGCGAGGGACTTGAGCCCTCCGACCCGGATCCACGAGAGGAGCACTCATGGCCATCCACTACGACCCGGACGCGGAGTGGCTCGAGGCCGACGGCCTCGGCGGCTTCGCTTCGGGCACCGTCGGCGGCGCCCGCACCCGGCGCTATCACGCGCTGCTGCTCGCCGCCACCACACCACCGGCCGGCCGGTTCGTGCTGGTGAACGGCTTCGAGGCGTGGGCCGAGCCGACGACTCCGGGATCTTTCGTCTCGGTGCCGCTCACCACCAGCCGCTACGCGCCCGACGTCGTCCATCCGCGCGGCATCGATCAGCTCGCGAGCTTCGAGCCCGAGCCCTGGCCGCGGTGGACGTTCCAGCTCCCGGACGGTTCGCTGATCGTCCAGGAAATCCTGGTGGTGCGCGGCGCGCCCGCGGTCTACGTCTCGTGGCGGCACGAGAACCCGCGCGGGCCGGTGCGGCTCACCGTGCGTCCGCTCTTCTCGGGCCGCGACCCTCACGCCCTGCACCACGAGAATCCGGCTTTCCGTTTCGACGCGCGCCATGAGCTGGGCTGGATGCGCTGGCAGCCGTATGCGGACGTGCCGGCGGTGGTGAGCACCTCGAACGGCGACTTCGCCGAGGAGCCGCTCTGGTTCCGGAACTTCCTCTACACGGCGGAGCGCGATCGCGGCCTCGACGACACCGAGGATCTGGCGTCGCCGGGCTGCTTCCGCTTCGACCTGAGCCGCGGCGAAGCGCTGTGGATCCTGGCCGCGGATTTGCCCGAGGCCGCGCCGATCGCCGCTCACGGCGGCGTCGACACGGCCTTCTGGAACGCCCGCGCGGCGGCGTTCGGCCCGCGCTCGAAGCTCCCGTCGCGGCTCGCCCGCTCCGGCGAGGCGTATCTGGTGAAGCGCGGCACGGGCACCACCGTGATCGCCGGCTATCCGTGGTTCGGCGACTGGGGGCGCGACACGTTCATCGCACTGCGCGGGCTGTGCCTCGCCACCGGTCGCTACGACGAGGCGCGGCAGATCCTGACCGAGTGGTCGAGCACCGTGTCGCAGGGGATGCTTCCCAACCGTTTCCCCGACCGAGGCGACGTGCCCGAGTACAACGCGGTCGACGCGTCGCTCTGGTACGTGATCGCCGTCCAGGAATTGCTCGACGCCGCGGCGGCCGGACGAACGGCCGTGAGCGACGGCGACCGGATGCGCCTCGAGCGAGCGATCGCCGCGATCCTCGACGGCTACGCCGCCGGCACTCGCTACGGAATCCGAGCCGATTCCGACGGCCTCCTGATGAGCGGCGAGCCCGGCGTGCAGCTCACCTGGATGGACGCCAAGGTGGGCGACTGGGTGGTGACGCCGCGCACCGGCAAGGCGGTCGAGATCCAGGCGCTGTGGCTCAACGCGCTCGCGATCGGCGCGCGGCTCGACGCCAAGTGGAGCGAAGTGCTGGCGCGCGGCGAGCGCTCGTTCGGCGAGCGCTTCTGGAACGAGCCGCGCGGCGCGCTCTTCGACGTGGTCGACGTCGACCATCGCGCACACGCCGACGACGGCAGCTTCCGGCCCAATCAGATCTTCGCGCTCGGCGGGCTGCCGCGCGCCCTGCTCGACGGCGAGCGCGCGCGACGCGTGGTCGACGCCGTCGAAGAGCGCCTGTGGACGCCGCTCGGCCTGCGCTCGCTCGCACCCGGCGAGCCCGGCTACGCCCCGCGTTACCAGGGCGGCGTGCGCGAGCGCGACGGCGCCTATCACCAGGGCACCGTGTGGCCGTGGCTGGCCGGCGCCTTCGTCGAGGCTTGGGTGCGGGTCCGCGGCGGCACCGCCGACGCGAAACACGAAGCGCGCACGCGTTTCCTCGAACCGCTCCTTGCGCATCTCGACGAGGCCGGTCTCGGCCACCTCCCCGAGATCGCCGACGCCGACCCGCCGCATGCTCCGCGCGGCTGTCCGTTCCAGGCCTGGTCGGTCGCCGAGGCGCTCCGTCTCGACCTCGACGTGCTGGCCTGATCGATCGGCAGGGTCAGCGTCGCCGGATCAGCGCGGGGCTCGAGCGGAGGAAGTCGGAGGGACGCGCTCCGTCGCGTCCGCAGCGTGTGGATCACGATGGGAGCGCTGCGGCTGCGAGGGATCGCAGCCCTCCGGGCAGCGATCACGACCGGGTTGACTCCTCGAGACTCCGAGCGCCACGTTCGCCCGCAACGCAAGGGGGTGGCGATGGAGTCGTTCGCGGGCAAGATCGCGATGGTCACGGGCGGTGCGTCGGGCATCGGGCGCGCGCTCTGTCTCGAGCTCGCGCGGCGCGGAGCGGTGGTGCACGTGACCGACAAGAACGGGCCGGGTGCGATCGCGGTCGCGAGCCAGATCGCGAAGGCCGGCGGCCGCGCGACGTCGGACGGGCTCGACGTCACCGACTTCGAGGCGGTGAAGCGGCAGATCGACGGGTTGGTCGAGCGCCACGGGCGGATCGACCTGCTGTTCAACAACGCCGGCTTCGGGCTCTTCGCGGAGCAGCGCTACGTCACCGTCGACGACTGGCGTCGGGTGCTCGACGTGCTGCTGATGGGCGTGGTGTACGGCGTGCAAGCCGTCTACCCGCACATGGTGCGGCAGGGCTCGGGCCACATCGTGAACACCGCGTCGGTCGCCGGGTTGGGGCCGACGCCGTTCACGGCCTCCTACTGCGCGGGGAAGCACGCGGTGGTGGGGCTATCGACCTCGCTGCGCGCCGAGGGCGCGGCGCTGGGCGTGAAGGTGAGCGTCGTGTGTCCGGGTTTCATCGACACGCCGATCCTGGTCACGTCCGAGCTGCGCGGCGGCCTCGACCGCCAGGCGATGCTCGCGATGACGCCCAAGCCGATGTCGCCCGAGCGTTGCGCGCGGATCGTGCTCGACGGCGTGGCGCGGAACCGCGCCATCATCGTGGTCACCGCGTTCGGGTGGCTGCTCTGGGCACTGGAGCGACTGAGCCCCACGCTCGTGGCGTGGATCTGGAAGCTCGCCGTCGCGCGATTGCGCGCCACGGCGCGATCGAGTGGTGCCGCGGAGAGCTGACGCGCGTCAACACCCCGCCGCCCTCGCATCGTCACCCGCAACCTGCGCTGTCAGGAGGCCTCCCGAGGAAACATCGCCGCGCCCAAACGCAAGCAGGCCGTCGAGAAGGGCTCTCGAGGAGCCTCTCTCAACGGCCTGCGGGCACGACTCGGTGGGATCGCCCCGAGCGAGCCGTCAGATCACGCGGCTCGGACCACGCGGTTCAGACCATGTCCTTGAGCGACTTCATCGGCCGGGCGCGAACGCGCTTGCTGGCCGGCTTCGCCGCACGCATCTTTTCGGTCTTGGTGAACGGGTCCATGTACTTTCCCGCGGGACGCGCGGGGATGCTCTTGACCGTGAGCTTGAGCAGCCCCGGCGGAACCACGAACACTCCCGAGCCCTTCTTTCCCAGGTTGGCGGACGCGACACCGGCAAGCGCCTCGAAGACGCCGGCCACCTGGCGCTTCGCGAGTCCGGTCTTCTCTGCGATGGACGCGTACACCTCGGACTTCGTCGGCGGCTTGCCAGTGGCTGCCTTCTTCGCTGCCTTCTTCGCTGCCATGCGTGCTCTCCTCTCTCTGCTTCTGCGCTCTTCGTCGGCGCTCGTGATCTGTGCTCGGGCCGCCCCATGCGCCCGAAAATGAGTGGGTTGCGTGCGAAATTAGGAGCATCGCGTGCGCGCGTCAAGCTCTAACGCGCAAAAAACCGCGCGATGTGCGCGAGGTTCGCGAAGGTCCCGGAGTGCCTTCGCGCTAGACTGAACGTCGCGTGACCGCTTCATCGAACCCGTTGCTCTACCGGAGAACCGCATGCCAGGCAAGCTCGAGTACTTCTACGACTTCGTCAGCCCATTCACCTATCTCGCCGATACGCAGCTCGACGGCATCGTGTCGCGCACCGGCTGCACGCTGGTGGCGCGGCCGTTCTTCCTGGGCGGCGTGATGAAGGCGACCGGCAACTCGCCGCCGATCAACGTGGCGGCGAAGGGCGCTTACATGTTCGGCGACCTGGGACGTTGGGCGCGGCGCTACGAGGTCAAGCTCGAGATGCCGGCGTCGTTCCCGTTCAACTCGCTCAAGGCGATGCGCGCGGCGGTGGTCGCGGTGCGCTCGGGGCGCGAGGCGGAGTTCCGCAAGGCGTGCTTTCAGGCGATCTGGGCGGAAGGCGCCGACGTCGGATCGACGGCCGGACTGGTGGAGGTTCTCGAGCGCGTCGGGCTCGAGGCGGACAAGGTGCTGACGGCGATCGAGCAGCAGGACGTGAAGGACGAGCTGACGCGCAACACCAGCGAGGCGGTCGATCGCGGCGCCTTCGGCGCGCCGACCTTCTTCGTGAACGAGAGCGAGATGTTCTGGGGCAACGACCGCCTGGATTTCGTGGAGCAAGCGCTGCGTTGACGATCTTCCGGTCGGAGGGACGCGGTCCCTCGCGTCCGCGGCGTTCGAGCGCGATGTGACGGCTGCGGCGGCGAGGGACCGCCGCCCTCCGGGAGAGATCGATGCGGTGACGAGACGTCGGACGCCGTCTCTCCGCGTCCGCGGCGTCCGACGTGTTACGAGGGTAGGGTCTCGAGGAAGTCGCTCAGCACGGCCGCGAGTGCCTCCGGCCGCTCGTGGTGGATCATGTGGCCGACGCCTTCGATCTCCACGGTGCGCCCGTTCGCGAAGCCGGCGGCGCGCTCGCGCCATTCGGGGACCATGTCGGTCACCCAGGTTTTCTCGCCCATCACCACCAGCACCGGTACGGTGATGCGGTTCCAGAAGGCGCGCGCCTGCTCGACGTAGAAGGGCTGCGGCGTGCGGCTCTTGTGCAGCGGGTCGAAGCGCCAGCGATAGCGCCCGTCGGCGCCGCGCTCGGTGCCGTGGGTCGCGAGGTGCAGCGCGCGCTCGGCGCCCAGCCGCGGATTGGTGCGGCGGAGCTGGTCCGCCGCGTCCTCGAGGCTCGCGTGCGGGCGCGGCTCTCTCGTGAATTGCTGGCGCGCGCTGCGCACCCATTCGGCGAACTGCTCGGGAGCTTGCTCGGGCTTCATGGCCGCCGGGCCGAGCCCCTCGACGCTCACGTAGGCGCGAGTGCGCTCGGGAAAGGTGCCCGCGAAGAGCGCGGCGGCCATCCCGCCCATCGAGTGTCCGATGACGACCACGCGCTGCTCGGGTGCCAGCGCCGAGACCACGCTCTCGATGTCGATCAGGTAATCGGGGAAGTGGTAGTAGCCGCCGGCGCCCACCCAGCTCGAGAGCCCGTGGCCGCGGAAGTCGATCGCCAGCACCCGCCAGCGCTGGGCGAGCTTTTCCGCGACCGGATCCCAGGACCGCGCGATGTCCATCCAACCGTGGAGCAAGACGACGACCGGCGCTGCGGGCGCGCCCCACTCGAGCACGTGAATGCGTAACCCGCGCGGCAGCTCGACGAAGCGATCGATGGGTTCCATGTTTTCTCGGGGGGCTTTTCAAGTCCCCCGCCCCAAAAAAAGCGCGGTTTTTTTGGGGCCCCACCCCCGAGTCGGCTCGCCGCCGCGCCTTCGGCGCGTGCCGTGTTTCGACAGGCCGTTACACATGACGGAGCGCATCCACGATCTCGAGCTTGGCGGCGGCGCGGGCCGGGAGCAGGCCGCCCAGCACGCCGGCGGCGAGTGCCAGCGCCGCGCCGCCCAGCACCGCGTCGCGGGTCACGTCGAGGCGGAACGACAGCTCGAAGAGGTCCATGCCGTAGCCGTCGAACGCGAACGACGCCGCGATCCCGATCGCGCCGCCCAGGATGCCCACCAGCGTGCTCTCCGCGAGCAAGGCGCCGCCCACCGCCCACGAGCCGAAGCCCAACGCGCGCAGGGTTCCCATCTCGCGCACTCGCTTGCTCATCGCCGCGTACATCGTGTTGGCGCCGGCGAAAACCGCTCCCAGTCCCATGATGGTGCCGATCAGGTTCCCCAGGAAGCTGAAGCCGGTGGCCGAGCGCGCGACGTTCTCGTAGTACTTGGGCTCGGGCTTGACGTCGATCGAGATGGTCTTCAGCCCCTCCAGGCTCTTCGCGAGCCCGTCGCGGGCCAGCGGCTCGGCCACCCGTGCCGTCAGCACCGACACCTCGCTCACGTCCATCTCGCTCATCAGGTCCTCGAGCCCGGTCCACACCTCGCCTTCGTAGATCTGGCCCGCGGCCTCGAAGACGCCGACGATCACGTGGCGCTGCCGACCGAACGCCAGCTCGTCGCCGAGACGGACACCGGCGAGCTTGGTGGGCAGCAGCTGGCCGACGATCACCTCGCCGGGCGCGCGCGGCAGGTGGCCGCTCACCAGCCGGACGCCGGTGTGCACCTGGAACGCCTCGGCAGTGACGCCGCGGATCGGCGTGTATCGAGCGCCCTCCATCGAGCCGAGTGGCTCCCCACGTTTGGGGATGGGCCTCACCAGGATGAGCTCGGCGCTCGCGACCGGCTGGCCGCGAGCGTCGCGCGCGATCCCCTCGTGGTAACGCACGATGTTGATCGTTTCCCGCGACAAGCTCGACGCCTCGGCCGACGGCGCGCCCTTCGACATCACCAGCAGGTTCCGCGGATCGCCGGTCTGCGCCGCGATTCGCGAGATCCCCGCGGCCGTGGCTGCCATGACCACGAACACCAGCACCGACGCCGCGACGCCCAGCAGCACCACCGCCGTGGCGCGCTTCCGCGCCATCATGTTGCGCCACGCGTACGCGGTCGGGAGTGCCATTCAGTGCATCCCGTCGCGCCGTGCGGCGGCCCAGATCGATCGCTCGCGCGCGAGAGACCGCGTGCGCTCCAGCGGGTTTTCGCGTGCGCGTGCGAAACGGCGCTCACCGCAGCCCTGGAGGCCCATCGGTCCCTCGGTGGGCAGCGCTCGCTCGGCCCGCTCAATCGGCATGACGGAGCGCCTCGGTGATCGGCATGCGCGCCGCGTCCCACGCGGGCTTGAATCCGGCGAGGGCGCCGATCGGCAGCGCCAGCAGCGAGGACCTCGCCACGACGTTCCACGAGGTCGTGATGTCGAGCCCCACGTCCTCGGGCAGCTTGATGATCTGGTAGTGGAAGAGCACCCAGGTGAGGAGCGCCCCGGCGATCCCGCCGATGCTCGCGACGAATGCCGCCTCGCCGAGCACCAGCCCCAGTACGCGACGGCTGCTGAAGCCCAGCGCGCGCATGGTGCCGATCTCGGTGGTGCGCTCCCGAACGCTCATGCCCACGGTGTTCGACACCACCAGCATGGTCACGCCGAGGGTGAGATAGCCGATCACCGTGAGCGCCCGCAGCGTGTCGGAGAGCCCGCCGATCACGGTCTCGGTGAACGCTTTCTCGGTGATGGTCTCGGTGGGCACGGTGAAGTTGGCGAAGCCCTCGTCGATTCTGCGCGCCACCGGGACGGCCTGGTCGGGACGCGCCACCTTCACGATGATGAACACGGTGCGGCCGGTGCGGCCGCTCACGTCCTGCAGGTAGTCGTTGTGGACCAGGGCGACGTCGCCGAAATCGCCGTCCTTCTCCATGTCGCCGCGCATCTTCATGGCCAGCCGCTGGCCCTTGATCGGGTTCTGGAGTGTGACCTCGCCGTCGGCCTTCCAGTGGTTGCTGTCGAGCATGCGCTGGCCGACGAGGGCACCGCTGCGCTCGGAGCGGAACGCGCGCAGCTCCTCCGGTGTGGCGCCCTTGAGGTCGCGCACCAGGGTGATGGTCGCCGGATCGACGCCGATCGCGAAGTTGAAGTCGCCTTCTTTCTTCCCTTCGCCCAGGAAGAAATCGTACGGGGTGAGCGCCACCACGCCGGGCACCGCGCTGATCTTGGAGAGATACGTGAGTGGAATTTCGGCGCGCCAGAAGCGAATCCCGAACTTGGGCCGGATGAAGAGCGTGGTGGCGCTGCCGGTGCGGATGATCACCCGGTCGAGCGTGTCGAGCACGCTTCCGAGCGCCGTGTAGACGAAGAAGGACACCACCAGCCCGAGGAACGTGAGCGCCGTGCGGCGCCGGTTGCGCGCCAGCCCTCGGATCACGAACCGGACGGTGTTCAATGTTTCCTCGGGGGGCTGTTCCAGCCCCCCGCCCCAAAAAAAATGCGATTTTTTTGGGGCCCCACCCCCAAGTCGGCTCGCTTCACACGCCGCGCGCCGTAGGCGCGTGCCTCTCTCAGGGGCGTCATGGCGCTTCGTCCGATAGACGGCCCTTGTCGAGATGCACCATGCGGTCGGCGGTGGCGGCGGCTTTCGGATCGTGGGTGACCATGATGAAGGTCTTGCCGGCGGTGCGGTTGAGCAGCTTCATGATCGAGAGGATCTCGTGGCCGCTGCGCGCGTCGAGGTCGCCGGTGGGCTCGTCGGCGAGCACCAGCAATGGGTCCGTGACCAACGCGCGCGCGATCGCGACCCGCTGCTGCTCGCCGCCGGAGAGCTCCGACGGCCGGTGGGTCATGCGGTGCGCGAGCCCGACGACCCGCAGCGCCGCCTCGGCGCGCTCGCGGCGCTCGCCGCCGGTGAGATCGGTGAGGGTGAGCGGCAGTTCGACGTTTTCGAGCGCGGTGAAGACCGGCAGCAGGTTGTAGAACTGGAACACGAACCCGATCGAGCGGTTCCGCCAGCGGTCGAGCTCGCGCTCGGTGAGTCCCTGGATGTCGCGCCCCGCGATCCGCAGCGATCCGATGCTGGGCCGGTCGATGCCTGCGATCAGGTTGAGCAGCGTCGATTTCCCCGAGCCCGACGGCCCCATCAGCGCCACGAACTCGCCCGCGCGGATCGTGAGGTTCACGTCGGCCAGCACCGGCACCTCCGTCGGGCCGCGGTGATAGGTCTTCCCGAGCCCGCGGATCTCGACCAGCGGCGCGCCTTCCGCTACGGGTCTGTCGGGAGATGTGCTTCGCACGCCGACAGACCCCTAGCCCGATGTTGCCGCGGGGGGGGGGGGGGGGGCCCCCCCCCCCCCCCAAACCCGGGGGGGGGGGGGGGCCCCCCCCCCACAAAACGCAAGCGGGGGGGGGGCGCAAC
>CAZYWA010000002.1:0-22547 GCA_964650975.1 uncultured bacterium | reverse complement strand
GTTCCAGACCCCCGCCCCACGAAAAGTGCGATTTTCGTGGGGCCCCACCCCCAACTTTCCCGAAGGGCGAGCTGGCGAAGCCAGCGAGGGCGAAGCCAAAGTCGACGAAGTCAGGTCGGCTCGCGGTGCTCGCCGTCCTCGCCTGCAGCGAGGAGCCGAGCCAACCCATTCCCGACAGGCTCGGCCCGCGGAGGTCGTTCACGACTTGACGTGGACGCGCTGGCCGGCGGCGAGCGACGCGGGCGGCTGATCGATCACGAACGTGCCGTCGGGAGCGCCGTCGAGCACCGTGACGAATCCGTTGTCTCCCGGCTCGACGCGGATCGGCTTCTCCACCGCGCGGTCGTTCTCGACCTCGAGCACCACCTTGCGGCCGCCGCGCTCGACCACCGCGCTCGCCGGCAGCCCGGGCTTCACCTGGATCGGCGCGCTCGGCGCCGCGGTCACGAACGTGACCTTGGCGGTCATGTCGGGGCGCAGCTCGCGGCTCGGCTCGCGCAGCCGCGCCTTGACCGGCACCACGGATTTCTTGCGATCGGCCATGGCGCCGATCTCGAACACGTCGGCCACGTAGCGCTGCTCGGGCATGGCCTCCGGCGTCACGATCGCGGCTCCGCCCATGTGGATCTTGGTGATCTCGGTCTCGTTGATCTCGAGCTCGACGTCGATCGCCGACATGTCCGCCAGGGTGACCACCGACGAGCCGGGATCACCCTCGGCGGTGACGCCGAGGGTCAGGAATTCGCCCACGTCGCGGATCTTGCGGATCACCGTGCCGTCGATCGGCGCGGTCACCAGCGTGTCGGCGAGCGCCACCTTCGCCAGCTCGAGCTGGGCGCTGGCCACGCGCAGATCGGTCTCGGCCTTGTCGAGGTCGGACTGGGAGGAGATGTGCGCGCGGGTGAGCTCGCGGGCGCGGCCCACGTCGAGCTCGGCCTGCGCGAGCTGCGCCTCGGCCACCTTCACCTGGGCGCGCTGCTCGTCGTCCTGCACCCGCGCGATCAGCTCGCCGTGCTTGAGCTCGGTGGCGATGCCCACCGGCATCTCGACGATCTTGCCCTGGGTCTTGCTGCTCACCGTGATCTGGCGCTTGGCGACGATGTAGCCCGACGCCGTGAGGAGCGTGGGCGGCAAGCCGAGGTCGCGCGGCGCCACCGAGACCAGCGTGACGTCGACGGGCCGCGTGAGCCGCCAGTAGGAAACGCCGCCCGCGATGCCCGCCACCACCACGACGAGGGTGATGAGCTTCCCCCACGGAAATCGCCTGCGTCGCGGGCGCGGCGCGCCCGGCGACGTCGGGTCGCCGGTGCCGCCGAGGCGCAGGATCCGGAGATCGCGCTCGAGATCGGGGTCGAGCGACGGTGCGATGCCCTCGCTCGGCTCAGGGGATACGCGCCCAGCCGTCACGGCGCGCCAGTCTATCTGGCCGGCCCGCGAGGACACGACGGCCCGCGTCCCTCCGTCCGACGCCGCGTTCGATCTCCGTTTCGGAGGGCTGCGGTCCCTCGCAGCCGCAGCGCTGGCACCGGATCGAACGCTGCGGACGCGAGAGACCGCGTCCCTCCAGTTACCCGTGCGCAGCGGCGGCGCACTCCGCTCGCACGTGCTTCAGCACGCCGCGCAGCACGGCCGGGCCGGCCTCGCGGCGGGCGAGCGCGTCGCTCAGGAGACGTCGCCAGCGTCGCGCGCCAGGGCGGCCGTGAAGCAGCGGCAGCAGGTGGCGGTAGACGGAGCGCAGCGTCGTCCGCTCGCCCACGGTGCGGCTCGCGTAGCCGATCATGTCCTCGACCAGCGCTTCGAGATCGAGCTCGCGGGCAGCGGCGGCGTCGCCGAAGATCTGGGCGTCGACGGCGCCGAGCCACAGCGGGTCGTCGTACGCCGCCCGGCCCACCATCACACCGTCGACGTGCGCCAGATGCTCGAGCGCTTCGGCGATCCCGGCGACACCGCCGTTCAGCACCACGGTGAGCGCCGGAAACTCGCGCTTCAGCCGGTGCACGTCCGGGTAGCGCAGCGGCGGCACGGTGCGGTTCTCGGCCGGCGAGAGCCCGGTGAGCCACGCCTTCCGCGCGTGGACCGCGAAGCTCGTGATTCCGGCACCGCTCACCACCTCGACGAAGCGCGCCATGTCCTCGTAGCGGTCGAGATCGTCGACGCCGATCCGGTGCTTGACCGTGACCGGCACCGGCACCGCGGCCTGCATCGCGGCCAGGATCTCCGCGACCCGATCGGGCTCGCGCATCAGCACCGCGCCGAAGCAGCCTTCCTTCACTCGCTCCGACGGACAGCCGACGTTGAGATTGATCTCGTCGTAGCCGCGATCGGCGCCGATCCGCGCCGCGGCGGCGAGCCGCGCCGGATGGTCGCCGCCGAGCTGCAGCGCCACCGGGTGCTCGCTCGGATCGAAACCGATGTGCCGCTCCAGCAACCCGTCGGTCTGGTGATGGAGGATCGTCTCCGCCACCACCATCTCGGTGTAGAGCAGCGCGCGGCGGGTGAGCCGCCGCGCGAACCACCGGAAATGCCGGTCGGTCCGGTCCATCATCGGCGCCACGCTGAACGCGTGCGCGGGACGGGGTAGGGGGAGGCTCATCGCTCGGTAGTGTCGCAGCTTCCGGGCTCGATGGGTTTATGGGACGCGATCGCTTTGCGGCGGTGGGTCGTAACCCTGGTCCGGGCGGCCACGACAACGACTCGGGGGCGGGGGGCTGGAACAGCCCCCCCCCGGGAGAATCAGCTCAGAACCGCGACGCGGTGAGCGTCACGTCGGCGCGGGCCCACGCCTTCGCGAAGCGCGCGTCGACCGCCTTGGCCTCGTTCTCTTTCCGCTCTGCGCGCAGACTCTGCGCGAGGCCGAAGAGCGCCCAGCCATTCTCGGGGTTCCTGGTCAGGTCGGCGCGATAGACCTTCTCCGCGTCGGCGGCTCGTCCGGCCTGGAGCAGCGCCGCGCCCAGCGAGTGCCGTGCCGGGAGCGGCCAGTCGGCCGGCTCGTCGTACTTGAGCGCGTCCTCGGCTTCGACGCTCTTGGTGAGCTCGGCGATCGCTTCGTCGGTCTTGCCGTTGTGGAGGGCGATGTCTCCGGCGAGGTCGTGGCAGGCCACCTGAAGGGTCGACTTGCCCGCGTTGAGCCCCTCGAGCAGATCGGCGGGGAACTGGTCGGCGATCGATTGCAGCGCGCTCAGCTCGGCGCGCGCACCTTCGACGTTCCCCTTGGCGTCGAGCGAGCGCCCGCGCGCCCAGTGCCAGAGCGCGGTGACGTAGTGGAAATCGTCGGGCGGCGCCGGCGCGGCGAGCACCTCGTCCCAGCGGCCGAACCGCACCCGCACGAAGGTCTCGATGGGCACCGCGAACTCCGCCATCGGCATCGCGCGCACGATCTCCGGCGTCACGTTGGCGCTGAGCGCCTTGGCGTCGGTGAGCGCCGCGGCGCTCTGGCCGTCGAACGCGAACGACACCGCCCCGAACTGCAGGTTGTGGTTGTAGTACATGAGCGGATAGACGCCCTCGGGGTTGCCGATCGTCTGGAAATACGCTCGATCCGCGTCCGCGCCGGCGCGGTTCGCCAGCGCGGCGTCACCGTAACGGCCCACTCGCTGGTAGACGTGGGCGGGCATGTGCACCAGATGCCCCGCGCCCGGGATCAGCTTGGCCAGCCGCTGCGCCGAGGGCAGCGCCTTCTCGGGATGCGGCGACGCCTCGATGGTGTGGATGTAGTAGTGGTTGGCGCCGGGATGATCGGGGTTCGCGGCGAGCGTGTGCTCGAGCGTCGCGACGATCTCCTCGGTGCCGGGCTGCGGCTTGCCATCCTGGGTCCACAGATCCCAGGGCCTGAGATCCATGAGCGACTCCGCGAACAGCGCTTGCACGTCGGGGTCCTTGGGATGACGGTGGGCGACGCCGCGCATCGCCGCGGCGTACGCCTCGTCGAGGCTCTTCCGATCCTCGGGCGGGACCTCTACGTAGCGCTTGCCGAGGGCGTCGATCAGGTCGCGCTCGACCGGGCTCGCGTGCTGGCGGAGCGCCACGGCCTTGCCGAGCGCCTGGAACGCAGCCTTCGAGGCCTCGGGGTCGGCCGGCAAGTTGATGTTCGGCCCCAGCACGATCGAGGCGCCCCACCAGCAGATCGCGCAATTTGGGTCGAGCCGCGCGGCTTCCTCGAACGAGCGTCGCGCCTCGTCGTGGTTGAACCCGTAGAGGAGCGCCAGGCCCTGGTCGAACCAGCGCTGCGCCATCGGGTCCTTGGTGCTGATCGGCCGGTGGTAGCTGCCCAGGTTGTCGAACAGGCGTGGCGCCGGAGCCGCCGCCGGCGCCGAGTCTTCGGCACGCGCGGCCGGGGCGATCGCGAGCACGGCAAGTCCCAGCAGGATCGTGCCCAGCGGCGTCGCTCGGGGATGGTGGAGTCGCATGGCTGCTCCTGGTGGCGGGTTCGGGAACCCTTCTCGTAACTCCGGCCGGTCCTCGACTCAACAGTTCCCGTGTCAGCCCACTACCGCCACTTCCGTCCCCTTGACTGAGGGCCGGTTTCGGGGCCTCCTTAGGCGCGACTAACCGATTGGCCTCCTCGGCCAATCCTCTTTCGTTTCATTCCCTTCGTTCCCCTCGGCCGGATGGCGGGCAGTCGATCCAGTTCCACGATAAAGTGACTCTCGAGGCGCACGCGACATTCATGCGCGTAGCGGCTCAACGGGGGCTCGCATGGCGGTGTACCAGGGCAAATCCACGGTCGTGTGGATCGAGGCGCTCAAGAACCGCGACCCTGGAGCCCGTACCTCCGCCATCGACGCACTGGTCAAGATCGGAATGGCCGCGGTTCCCGACCTCGTCGACGCGCTTTCCGACGACAACCTCGAGATCGTGACCGGTGCCGCACAGGCGCTGGCGCGGGTGGGCCCGCTGGCGCGCGCGGCGCTTCCCGCGCTGCAGGCCGCGATGAAGCACCGCGTGACCTCGGTGCGGGCCGAGGCCGCCTTCGCGCTGGCGCGGGTGTCGAGCGACGCGCTCACCAAGTCGCTGCAGAGTGGGGATCCGCTGGTTCGCGCGTCGGCCGTCGAGGCGCTGGGCCGGCTCGGGAACGAGGTGAAGGATCGCACCAAGACGCTGGTCGCGGCGCTTCAGGATCCCGACACCCTGGTCCGGGATGCGGCGGTCCAGACGCTCGGACGTCTCGGAAACGCCGCCCTGGAAGCGGTGCCCACGCTGATCGCGATGGCGCGCAGCGCGGAGATGGATGCCAAGGCGTCGATCTTTCTGGCGCTGGGCGCGATCGGCCCGGCCGCGCTCGAGGCCGTGCCGATCCTGGTCGACTCGCTCGAGGTCGAAGGCCTGCGCAGCGCCTCGGCGCGTGCCCTGGCGGGGATCGGTCCCGCGGCGAAGCCGGCGGTTCCCAAGCTCAAGCCGATGCTGGCCGACCCGAATCTGCGCTACATCGCCGCCGGCGCGATGGTATCGATCGGCGCCGAGGCGTCCGCGACGGTTCCGGTCTTGATCGAGGGCCTCGCCGACGCGCGGGTGCGCGACGCATGCCTCGAGTTCCTCGGCCGGGTGGGGTGGGCGGCCCGGCCCGCGGTCGGTCCGCTGTGCGCGCTCCTCAAGCACGACGACGTCACCACTCGCGCGCTCACGGCGCGCGCCCTCGGGCTCATCGGTCCGGCTGCCAAGCCGGCGATGGGCGCGCTGCGCAAGCTCACCCGCAGCGACAACGAAGAGGTCAAGGCCGCCGCGATCGAAGCGCTCGAACGCATCAACCCGAAAGCCCGCCTCGGCTCCGGCTCGTTCCTCGACAAAGTGCTGCGCCGCGCGTAGCGGGGCCGCAAGCTGCGGACGAATCTGACGCAGACTTGCGCGTGCCAACGGCACGCCGGCGAGCGAAGCGAGCCGACTTAGGGGCGGGGGTCTGGAATAGACCCCCGAGGGAACATCGCCTCTCGTTCGTGCTCGGTCAGGATCCGGTCGAGGCCGGTGGCGTGGTCGGCGTCGAGGAAGTCGAGGCCGGCGGTGGCGAAGCCGCAGTTGGTGCCGGGCATCGACATCTCCTCGGGCACGCGTCGCTCGAGCGCTTCGTAGGGCGTGAGGTCGGGCTTCATCGAGAACATGTCCCACATCGGCTGGGCGGACGTGTCGTAGACGGTGAGCGGGTCGAGGCCCAGCAGGTGCTCGACCGCGGCGAGCAAGTTGCCCTCGTGGTAGAGGACGCTCGACACGTAGCCGCGCCGCGCGTAGGGCGAGATCGCCACGAAGATCGAGCGGTGGCCGTCGACGTGGTCGACGCCGGTCTGCGGATCGTCCTCCACCAGGAACGCGATCGACGTCGCCCAGTACGGACTGTGCGTCAGCCAGTCGACGAACCGCCCGGTGGCGAGATCGTTGTCGGCCACCATCGAGCGCGGTGACGGATTGGGCGCGTCGCAGCCCAGCGTGTGGTCGTTGGGCAGCAGCATGTAGACGAACGGCGGGACACCGACCGTGTTCCACTCGTCGATGCGGCTCTCGATCTTGTCGATGTCGCGGCTGTACTGCCAGAGAAAGGGCGGATCGACCACGCTCGAATGGACGTGGCTCGCGTCGAACAGCAGCCCGCCGATCTGGGTGCCCACGATCTCACCGTAGATCCTGAACGGCAGGTTCTTGGCGAGCGCCGCTTGGAACAGGTACTGGCGCTTCGGCCACACCGCGGGGTTGGCGTAGATCTCGACCTCGAACGGGAGCGGGCGGTCCTCCGCGAACTCGTTCTTCTCGACGTACGTGTTCGAGGTGCCCGCGGTCAGGATCTGGTGCCCCTGATCGGAGGTCTCGGCGTTGGTGTAGTAGTTGTCGCCGCTCGCGAAGCGCTCGACGAGTGCCTTCAGGTTCGGAGTCGGATCGCCGCAGTAGAGGCAGTTCTCGGGCTTGCCGTTGGCGGCCGCGTAGTCGCCGAGCAGCGCGTCGTAGGTCTTGTTCTCGCGCACCACCAGGAACACGTGTTCGATGGGCGTGCGGCCGCCGCGCTCGAGCGGGATGGGGTTCTGGAATCCCGCTTCGTTCACGTCGAAGAGATGCGACGAGCGCGCGTTGAGGTCGTCCGTGTGCGCGGCCAGGCTCGCGAGATCGGCGTCGCTCGGGATGTCCACGAATTCGGCGGTCGCCTGATCGACGAGGTTTCCGTCCTCGAGGTTGGGCGCGCCCACGTCGTTGGGGCCGATGCCGGTGCCCTTGGCGTTCGCCACGTAGAGCTGCTTGCCGTCGGCCGACACCGCGATCGCGGTGGGGTACCACGCGGTGGGAATCGCGCCCACCAGCTTGCTGCTCGCGACGTCGATCACCGCCACCCGGTTCGCGACCGCCTGCGCCACGTACACGCGCTTCCCGGCGCGGTCGAACGCGACGGCGTTGGGGCCGGTGCCGTAGGCCTGCGCGTCGAGGGTGCGCAGATCGAGATTCGCCGTGACCTTGCGCTTCCGCACGTCGACGATCGAGACCGAGTCCTCGTCGGCGTTGGCCACGAAGAGCTGGGTGCCGTCGGCGGTGAGCGCCATTCCCTCGGGATTCTTCTGGACGTCGATCGTGGCCACCTGCCGCGGCGCACCCGGGTCGCGGACGTCGAAGACGTCGACCGCGCCGGCCCGCTCCGCCGCGACGTAGGCTTCGCCGCCGTCGGGCGAGAGCAGCACCGCGAACGGGTTGCCGCCGGTCTCGGCGCTTCCCAGGCGCTCGCCGGTGGCCGTGTCGTAGGACGCGAGCCCGTTCGACGACTGCGTCGCCACGTAGAGCACCGCGCCGTCGGGCGAGAGCGCCGATCCCGCGGGAAACTCGCCCGCCTCGAAGCTCGACTTCTCGGTGAGTGCCGCCCCGTCCCAGCCGAGCACGAACACTCGCCCCGCGCCTCCGCCAGAGGCGTAGAGGGTGCGGCCGTCGGGAGCCAGCGCCAGACCCAGGTAAAGGCCTTGCGGCTCCACGAGCGAGGAGAGGACCGTGTGGGTCGCGGTGTCGATGGCGCTCACCGCCAGACGCCCGCGCTCCCCGTCCGAGGTCACGAAGAGCGTGTGCTGGTCGGGGGAGAGCGCGACGCCCAGCGGGATCGAATCGATATCGACCATCGTGCCGGCGGGCTCGATGCGCCGGCCGTTGGGCAGGATCCAGGCGCCCGCTCCGGCGGGACCGACCGGAAGCGTTGCGTCGGGCCGGACGGTGATCCCGCCGGAAGCGCCGCTCTTGGTGCTCGAGTTGCAACCGCTCACCGCGAAAACGGCGAGCCACGCGATGAAAACGGTGACGATGGGCCGGAGGGACCGCAGCTCTCCAGGCGGAGCTGGCGGCCGGTGTGGCGCGGTTCGCCGACGCATGAACATGGCCACCTCGTTTTAACCGAGCGCATCGACGTCTAGCAGCGGCCCTTCTCGCCCGTTTGAAGTTCCCGTTGCAACTGTGTGACCATCGCGTGACCGATGGATCGACGAGTCTCGCGCGGCGCTCGCGCATCGATTTCCCTGGCGCTGGTCTGCGCGCTCGCCGCCGTGGGCTGTTCCGGCTCGTCGCACCCGCAACGCGACTCCGCCGGCGGTGCGCTCGCCACCGCCTTTCGCATCTCGGATCCCGCCGACCTGATCGGCGGGCCGGCGGCGCTGGCCGGCATCGGCGACTGGATGCTGCGCAACGATCGGATCCGCGTGATCGTCGAGGACGCGGGTCCGTCGATCGGCTTCGTGGGCGCCTTCGGCGGCGGCATCCTCGACGCCGACCTGGTGCGCGCCGCCGACGAGCCCGGCAACGATCGCATCACCCAGACCTTCCCGGTGTTCCTGCCGCGCGGCGCCGAAGCGGACCGGATCGAGGTGATCGCCGACGGCTCGGACGGCGGCGCCGCGGTGCTGCGGGTCACCGGCCACGACGGCCCCTTCAGCTTCCTGCAGAGCTTCGGCGACATCTCGATCCCCGACACGCCGCTCGATCTCGGCTTCACCACCGACTACACGCTGGCGCCGGGCGACGCGCACGTCACGATGAAGACGACACTCACGAACCACGGCGGTCGCCGCCGCGACGTGATCGTGGGAGACGTGCTGCTCTTCGGCTCCGATCTGCAAGTCTACGGCCCGGGCTACCCGCTCGACGATTTCCCGACACTCTCGACCGTCGATCACCTGGTGGGGATCGGCGACGGCACCAGCTACGGCTACGGCACCCGAGGCGGGAAGCTGGTGCTGCCGCTGGTCGACGCATCGCAAACCGGCGCCCTCACCAACGGCCTCAAAGGGCTCGGGATCGACGCCGGAGGCAGCGCCAGCTACGAGCGCTGGTTCGCCGTCGGCAGCGGCGACACCGCGAGTGCTTCGGCGCAGATCCTGAAGCTCCGCGGAACGGCGACCGGCCAGCTCGAAGGACACGTGACGAGCGCCGACGGCAGCGCAGCGCCGGCGGGAAGCTGGGTCGATCTCTACGCGTCCGACTCGTCGTACGAAGGGCGGATCGCGGTGGCCGCCGACGGCTCGTTTGCGGCGGATTTGCTACCGGCCTCGTATTCGGTGATCGCCCGCGCCTACGGCCGCCATCCGTCGACGTTCGAGACCGTGGACGTGAGCGCCGGTGCGTCCGCGTCGAAGGAGCTGTCGCTCGGCACCACCGGCACCGTTCACTACGAGATCTCCTCGGGGGGTGCGCCGTCGCCGGGCAAGATCATCTTCGAGGCCTACGGCGACTCGGGCACGCTCGATTCCGATCTCGATCCCGAGCTCGGCCCGCGCAACACCGCGGACGCGAGCGCCAACTACGTCTATTCCGCAAGCGGCAGCGGCGACGTCGCGGTGCCGCCCGGCACCTATCGCGTCACCGTGACGCGTGGACCCGAGTTCACGCTGAGCGTGACCGATCGCATGGAGGTGGTCGCGGACGGGACCGTGCCGCTCTCGGCGTCGCTCGACCGCGTGGTCGACACCAGCGGCTGGCTCGCCGCCGACTTCCACCAGCACTGCACCAACTCGGACGACTCGCCGGTGGGCCGCCGCGACCGCGTCGTCAGCAACGTCGCGATGGGGATCGAGTACGTCGCGAACACCGACCACGATTTCGTGAGCAACCTCGATCCGCTGGCGCACGACCTGGGTGTCGACTCGATCTTTCACGCCATGCCGGGGAACGAGATTTCGACGCTGAACATGGGCCATTTCAACGCATTCCCGCTCACACCGGACCCGAGCATCCCCGACGGCGGCGCGCTCGACTGGCAGAACCTGACGTCCGGCCAGATCTACGAAGCCGCGAAGCGCGATCCCGCGCACCCGATCACCATGCTCAACCACGGGCGCTCGGGGCTGCTCGGCCACCTCGACTTCATCGGCTACGACCGCACCACCGGCGAGAGCGAGAAGCCCTTCTACACGAACTTC
The DNA here is from genome assembly GCA_964650975.1 of uncultured bacterium. Lineage (GTDB taxonomy): Bacteria > JADJOY01 > JADJOY01 > JADJOY01 > JADJOY01 > CAZYWA01. The sequence continues at coordinate 12,189 of CAZYWA010000002.1, read as the reverse complement.
GAAGCCCTCGAGGTGAACCTCACGCCCGACCTCTTGCTCGACTGGTACAGCCTCCTCGACCAGGGCTACACGTTCACCGCCGTGGGCAATTCCGACACGCACCGCCTCAAGGACAGCGAGGTGGGCCAGATCCGGAACTACGTCCACGTCGGCAGTGACGACCCGCGCGCCGTCTCACCGAAGGTCGTGGTCGACACACTGCGCGCACCGCAACATCTGGACCACCGGACCCTTCCTTACCTTCGACGTGAACCACACCGCGCAGATCGGCGACCTCGTGACCGACACCGACGGCGTAGTCGACGTCCACGTGCGCGTGCTGGCCGCGCCCTGGATGAACCTCGACTCCGTGGAGATCGTGGGCAACAGCCTCACGCTCGTGCACATCGCCGTGCCGCCGTCGACGTCGATGGTCCGCCTCGACACCACGGTGTCGGTGCGTCTCACCGAAGACACCTGGCTGGTCGCGACCGCGGCCGGTCACGCGGCGGCGTACCCAGCGCAGCTCGAAACCCCAGCCGCCTTCACCAACCCCATCTGGGTCGACGTGAACGGCAACGGCAGGTTCGACCCTCCGGGGCTCTGAATTCAGCGTCTTCGCCGTTCGAGCGCTGCGGACGCGAGGGACCGCTCTCTCCGGCGAAGGATCGATCGCACTCGCTCGAGGTTTGGAGGGCTGCGGTCCCTCGCAGCCGCAGCGCTCGATCGCGCCAACCGCGTGACCTACTCAGGTTGTCACGGCGTGTCTGCCCAGCCGGCACAGCAGCACATCCGGCGGCGCGTACGTCCGGAACGGCACTTCCAGCGCCCCGACGCCGCGGCTCACCAGCAGCGACGCGCCGTGGTGCGGCGCATCGAGGTCGAAACGCCCGTGCGTGTACGGAGAATTGATCTCCGGCTGCGGGATCCAGATCGGGCGTTCGCCCGGTAGGGCCAGATGCCCGCCGTGGGTGTGGCCGCACAGAGCCACGTCGAACTCGTGGCCGTTCACCGCGCGCAAGGTCGACGGCGAGTGGATGAGCAGCACGCGCGTGCCGTTGGCTCCGGCGAAGGCCTTGTCGCCGTCGGCGTCGCCGCTCCAGTACTCGTCGATGCCGCACACCGAGACGTGGTCGAAGGGCGCCGGCAGCGCCGCGTTCTCGTTGACCAGCACCCGCACGCCCGCGTCCTCCAGGTGGCGCGTCACGAGACGGTAGTCGGCCCACAGGTCGTGGTTGCCGAGTACCGCGAACTTGCCGAGCGGCGCCGGCGTGCGCTCCGCGGCGCGCGCCAGCCGCTCGATGAACCTGGCCTCGATGTAGACGAAGTCGCCGCCCAGCAGCATCACGTCGGGCTCGGCCTCGGCCATGCGCTGGAACGCCAGCTCGATGAGCCGGTCGTCGGTAGTGGGGCCGGCGTGGAAGTCGGAGCCGAACGCGAGCTTGAGCGGGCGCAGTCCTTCGGGCCACGAGCGCGCCGCGACGTCGTGCTCGACGCGCCGCACCCGGCGTTGCATCCCGAGCGCCCAGGCGAGCTTCGCCGGCCACGAGCCGACCGAGAGAAACAGCACCACGCGCTCGACACGCGGCCGCAGCCAGCCGTAGTGCCGACCTCGGCCGAGGTGTTTCATCGGGCTCGCGAATGCGGCGATGCGGTGGCGCGTGCTCGTAACCGAGGGGGGAATGACGAGTGTACCAGCCGTCGGACCGACTTCAGCGACCGGCGGCGCCCCGCGAAGGCACCCACCGTCCGAGTGAGGAGAGTGCCTCTTTCTCGCTCAGGCGTTCGGCGGCGCGCATCACCTCGTCCGGCACCCACGCTGGAAACGCGATCTCTCGCTTCGCGTGCCGACCCTCAGCGGTGTGCTCCTCCTGCACCTGCGCGAGCTGCTCGGCCGTGAAGTGGGACGCAAGGCGAACGAGAGCGGGCCACAGCCGGCGATGAATCAGCGTGACCTTGCCGCCGACGAGCCGGCACACGAGCACCTCGCTCGAATCCGTGACCGCGCCGAGCACCGCGTAGATCTCGCGGCCGCGCGGGTGCCCCCACCAATTCGCCTCGATCTCTTGGCCGGCGATGAAATCGACGAGCCGCGGTGCCTTCCCTCTGGCCGAGGCGAGCACCACGCCGTGCTCGCGGACGAAGGCGAGTGCCTTTTCAGCCGACACGCGCATGTTTTCGAGGCTCCGGTGGCTCCGCGGATTCCGGCCATCCTTCGGCGCCGATCAAGGGGACGAATGCGCAGTGGCGGAGATCCTCGATCACCGGCGCGCCATCGGAGAGGGTGACCCGGAGCAGCCGGCCCACGACGGCGCCCTCCGACGTGCGATCGCCGACCGGCACGATCAGCCGCCCGCCGGCCGCGAGGCTCGCGAACGCGGTCTCAGGCAGGCGCGGCGCCCCGGCGTTGATCAAGATCACGTCGAAGACGCCGGTTACCGCGTCGGAATGCCACGCATCGCCGAGGACCACGGTGACGTTCGCGATTCCGGCGCGCGCGAGGTTTTCCCGCGCCCGCGCCGCCAGCTCGGGGATTCTCTCGACGCTCAGCACCTCTCGTCCGAGCCGGCTGGCGACCGCGGCCGTGAATCCCGAGCCCGTGCCCACGTCGAGGATCCGATCGGAGGGCGCGATGCGCGCTGCGGTGAGTAGCTCGGCGACGAACGTGGGCTGGCCCAGGTACTGACCGAAACCGAGGCAGGGCGAGCCATTCCGGAAGGCATCGAGGAGATGCCAGCCGACGAATCGATGCCGGCCGGCCGCCATCATCGCGTCGGCCACTCTCGCATCCACTCCCGGCGTGGATCGGACTTGCCGATCGAGCCGATGGCTCAGGAGCGCGAAGGTCCACGCCTGCGCCGGGCTCACGACGCGAGACTCTGGAGGAAGACCTCCGGGTGGCGGTCGGCGATCGTGAGCAGCTTTTGCGCGGCGCCCGAGGGCTTTCGCCGTCCTTGCTCCCACTGCTCGAGCGTTCGCTTCGAGACACCCAGCGCCGCCGCGAAGGCCGATTGCGAGAGCCTGCTCTTCAGCCGAATGCTGGCCACGTGAGAAGCGGTCGCAGCCGTCTTGACCTGCTTTCGCCTGCCGCCCTCAGTCTCGCGGACCGCGTTCGCCACCTCCTGCCAGACATCGCGGTTCGCTTCGAACGCGGCCAGCGCCTTTCCCGTGAGCTTCTTGGCCATTGCCCAATTCCCCAACGATCTGGTGAGCGTCTTGGCCGGAATATACGCCAATGGCGTACGCTCATGCGTGGCCGACAATGCTCGATCGCGGGGCGGGGATCGTGGACCAGCTCGAGCGCCGTCGCGCCAGTACTGTCTCACTTTGCCCACCTGGGCCGGCGCCCGATGCCTAAGATCGGCAGACTGCGTCACCACCGTCGCGCCGTCTCGGTTGACACGCGCACCACCGTCGCGTTGTCGTAGTGTTCCGATTCCTTCGAGCGCTGACGGCGCTCCCGCAACCCGGAAGAGATCATGAACAAGACTCGCGTCGCCCTCGTCTCGTCGATTCCCGTGCTGGTGTTTTCGCTCGTGCTCGCGGTGGCGAGCAGCGCCCGCGCCGCCCACATCACGGTGACGTCGGTCGCCGACGACCTGAACCTGGGCCCGAACGGCAACTGCACGCTGCGCGAGGCTATTCTCGCGGCCAACACCAACGCCGCGGTCGACGCGTGCCCGGCGGGCAGTCCCGGCGCCGACACCATCACGCTCTTGCCCGGCACCTACCGCCTGACGATCACCGGTGCCGGCGAAGACGCGGGCGCCACGGGCGACCTGGATGTCACCGAGGACGTGAGCATCGAAGCGCTCCCGGGCTCCGTGACCATCGACGCTTCGGCGCTCGGCGACCGCGTGCTCGACATCGCGGCCGGCGCCACCGTGAGCCTGGCCAATCTCACGCTGACGGGCGGCCACGTGACGGGCGCACCAGGCGAGACCGTCTCGGGCGGTGGAATCCGGAACGCCGGCACGCTCACGCTCACGAGTTGCGTGGTGACGGGCAACACCGCGCACGCGGCCGACTCCCTCAGTCTGCCGGTGACGGGCGGCTCGGCCCTGGGCGGCGGCATCGCCAGCACCGGCAGTCTCACGCTCGCGTCCAGCCACGTGACCGCCAACACCGCGACGGCGGGTGCCGGCGGTTCGTTCTGTCTGAGTCCACTCACCTGCGGGGTCTCGCCCGGCGGCAACGCGACGGGTGGCGGCGTCGAGAGCGCCGGAGCGCTCACCGTCACGGGCTCGGAGATCTCGGGCAACAGCGCGACGGGAGGAGCCGGCGCTGGCGCGGGCTTCTCGGGAACCGCACCGGGTGGCGGAGCGAGCGGCGGCGGAATCGACGCCCAATCGACACTCGGCATCTCGACCTCCACGATCTCCGGCAACACTGCGACTGGCGGACCGAGCGGCGCACCGTTGCTCGTGACCGCGGCGAATGGCGGCACGGCTCTCGGCGGCGGCCTTCACGCCGCCGGTGTCACCACGCTCGACACGTCCCTGATCGCCGGGAACACAGCACACGGCGGCGGCGGCGCCACGCCCGGCGGCACCGGCGGTGTCGCGCGTGGCGCCGGTGCGCGATCGGAGTCGTCGTTCGCCGCCACCAACTCGACGATCACCGGCAACGCCGCGGTGGGTGGCACGGCGGGCAACGGCGTCGCCGGCTTCACGCTGGCTGCGGGCACCGGCGGCACCGCGTCGGGAGCGGGCATCGACGGCACGGGCACGCTCGCGATCAAGCTCGTCACGCTCGCCAGCAACGTCGCGACCGGTGGCACCGGCGGGAACGGCGATACGGGTCAGGCGGGTGGCGTGGGCGGCGCCGCGAGTGGCGGCGGTCTCGATTCGACGGCGGCGGCTCCGCAGCTCGCGAACGGCATCGTGGCCGCGAACGCCGCGGTCGGCGGGCCCGGTGGATCGGGATCCCCGCAGGGCGCGGACGGCGCCGCGAGCGGGTCGGGCTGCGGCAGCGTCACGGGCGGATCGACGGGTGGCAACGTAGAGAGCCCGGACGACACCTGCGGGCTCGACCAGAGCGGCGATCTCGCCGCGGCCACGGCGAGTGCCGTCGCGCTCTCTCCGCTCGCGGCGAACGGCGGCCCCACTCAGACCCAAGCGATCGCGGCCACCAGCGTCGCGGTGGGCCGGGGTCTCGCCGCGGCATGCACCTCGACCGACCAGCGCGGTTTCCTGCGCGGCGCGCCGCCTTGCGACTCGGGCGCCTACGAATACGGCGCGACGTTCGGCTGTGGTCGTGTGGCTCGCGGCATCGATGGAGCCGCCGACTCGAGCAGCATCGCGCTCACGCTCGTCGTCCTGCTGGCTCTCCGCAGCGCTCGCTCGCCATCGCCGCAAGGTCGTAAGCGCTAGTCAGGAATCTCGGCCTCGCGCCGAACCAAGGCTGCGGCGTTCTGCGCGACCTCGTACGGCAGAGTCCCCAAGGGCCCGCTGCCGCGAGGCCGCCTTCGAGAATTGCCACGAGACGCCTGCAGACCGGCCGCGATTGGTCTCGAATCAGCCGGAAAATCGGCAAGAAAGCACTGCGAGACGGGGCCAGCCGGCTCAGCGGCGCACGGTGCGGGGGCGGATGATGAAACGGCCGTCGGCGAGCGGCACTCGCTCGACCGGGGTCCGGTAGGCGCGCTCGAGCAACGGCTCGGTCAGGATCTCGCCCGGGCCGCCGCATCCCAGCAGCTGGTGCTCGGCGACGAGTGCCACGCGGTCGGCGAAGTCGGCGGCGAGGTTGAGGTCGTGCAGCGACGCGATGACGGCGAGGCCGTCGTCGCGGGCCAGGCTGCGGATCAGCTCCAGCATCGTGACCTGGAAGTGGATGTCGAGGTGGGAAGTCGGCTCGTCGAGCAGCAGCACCCGCGGCTCCTGGGCGAGCGCCATCGCGAGCCACACCCGCTGGCGCTCGCCACTCGAGAGCGTGGTCACGCGCCGGCCGGCGAATTCGGTGACCTCGGTGCGTTCGAGCGCCGCGTCGATGACCTGGCGATCGTGCGCGCCGAGTCCCTGGAAGCGGCCGAGGTGCGGCAGCCGGCCGAGCGCCACGGCGTCGCGCACGGTGAGCTCCGGCGGGCAGCGGATCGCTTGCTCGACCGACGCGAGGCGCGTGGCGATGGCGCGGGAGTCGAGATCGGAGACCCGGTCGTCGTCGAGATGGACGGTGCCGCCGCGCGGAGTCAGCAAGCCGGAGATCGCGCGCAGCAGCGTGGTCTTGCCGGCGCCGTTCGGACCGACCAGCGCCACCAGCTCGCCGGCTCGGACCTCGAGCGAGATCCCGGCCAGCACCGCGGCGCCGTTGTAGCCGAGCTCGACATCCTGGACGCGGACGATCATCAGCCGACCTCGGCGCCCCACGCGCGTCGCGCGGCGGCCGAGCTGCGCCGCAGCAGGAACAGGAAGAACGGCGCTCCGAGCAGCGCGGTGAGAATGCCGACGGGAATCTCGGCGGGGCGGGCGATGGTGCGCGCCGCGGTGTCGCACGCGATGAGCAGGCTGGCTCCGGCCAGGCTCGCCGCGGGCAGCAGCGATCGGTGATGCGGGCCCACCACGAGCCGCAGCGCGTGCGGCACGATCAGCCCGATGAATCCGATCGTGCCCACCGCCGCGACGCACGCGGCGGTCATGAGCGCCGCTGTGACCAGTAGCGCTTTCTGCACCCACGCCGGATTCACGCCGAGGTGCGCGGCCATCGCCTCGCCGAGGGCGAGCGCGTCGAGGTCGCGCGCGAAGGCCAGCAGCACCGGCGTGCAGATCGCGACGATCGCGAGCACCGGCCACACCGCGTTCCACTGCGCCCCCGCGAGCCCGCCCATCATCCAGAACACGATGCCGCGCGTCTGATCGGGATTGGAGATCACGATGCAGAAGCTGGTGATCGACGCGAAGAGCGCCGAGAGCGCCACGCCAGCCAGCACCAGCGTCGCGCTGTCGCCGAGACCGAGTGCCGAGCGGCCCAGCCGGTAGACGATCGCGACCGCCAGCAAGCTGCCGGCGAACGCCGCGGCCGGCAGCGCCAGCGGGATCAGCCGGTCGATGCCGAGCGCGATCATGAGTGCCGCGCCCATCGTGGCGCCGCTCGAAAGTCCCAGCAAATAAGGCTCGGCGAGGGGATTCCGGAAGATGCCCTGCATGACCGTGCCGGCCGCGGCGAGGGCGAGACCGACGAGGCCGGCGAGCGCCACGCGCGGCAAACGCACGTCGCGCACGATCCGGGTCTCGGTGTCGTCGGCCGCGATCGGCTCGCGCGAGCGAAGGCTCTGCCACACGATGCTGGCCGTGCGCAGCGGCGGAATTCGCACCGGCCCGAGGCTCACTCCGAGCACCGTGGCGGCCACGAGTGTCAGCGCCAGCGCCGCCAGGGTGGTCCGCACCCGCGGCCGTCTCATGGCTTCATCGGTGTGGCGGATGCGGCCGATGGAGCGGACGCGGCGGCGGTGTCGGCCGCCGCGGTGAACGCGTCCGGATGGAGCCACGCGGCAACCGTGCGGATGGTGTCGGGAAATCGCGTCGACACCCAGTTCGACGGCCGGATCTGCAGCACTCGTCCGGTGCGCACCGCGCGCAGGCTCGCGATCACCTCGTTGGTGCGCGTCCATTCGATCTGCGTCGGGTCGATGACGATGGCGTCGGGATCGCGGCGCAGGATCTCCTCGTAGCTCACCCGGTGGTAGCCGGGGACGTCCGCGAACACGTTCTCGCCGCCGGCCTTGAGCAGGAACTCGTGCTCGGGAGTTCCCGGGCCGGAGGTGAGCGGCGGCGATCCGGGCAGAGGGTAGAGGAGCGCCACCCGCGGGCGCGGACGCCCGGCGATGCGCGCCTCGGTGGCCGCGACCTCGGTGGTGAGCCGCTCGGCGAGCGCCCGCGCCGCGTTGCCCTCGCCACGGATGGCGTGCTCGACCTCGTCGACCGTGCGCAGCACACCGGCGATGTCGTCGGAAGGTTTGGTGGTGACGCACACCAGGCCCGCCGCTTCGAGCCCTTCGCGAGCGGGGCCGAAGGCACCGAGCACCAGATCGGGACGGAGCGCGAGCACCCGCTCGACGCTCACCGCGTCGACGCCGCCCACGGTGGGAGTGTCGCGGAAGCGCGGCGGCACTTCCGGCGACGTCGCGATCCCCACGATCAGATCGGCCGCGCCCAGCTCGTCGAGGATCTGCGCGAAGAGCGGCGGACCTGCGACCACAACGCGATGCGCCGGCGCCGTGAGCGTGATGGTGCGACCGCGGTCGTCGTGGATCTCGACCGGAAACGCGGCGCGCGCGAGCGGCGCCCCGATCGCGAGCGCGAGCAGCGCGGCTGCGAGGGACCGCAGCCCTCCGAAGGGGATCGATCGCGCCGACGGTCGGAGGGACGCGGTCTCTCGCGTCCGCAGCGGTCGATCGTGATGGAACGCTGCGGCGGCGAGGGAGCAGGATCCCGCCAGGGATCCGTGTCCTCCGGAGGGGCGACCTCGCTCGATCATGCCGACTCCCGGGCCGAGCCGCGCTCGGCGCCGCGCGGCGGGCGATCGAGCGCCGGGACCGAGAGCGCCTCGCTCATCGCTCGCCACAGCGCCGCCGAAGCGAGCCCCTCGCTCGTCGCGAACGCAATCACGATCCAGTCGCCGGGTTCGAGCGGGCCCAGATCGCGCTCGATCCGCGCCGTGTCCTGCGAATTGCGCCGCGAGAAGCTCGCCTCTACGTCCACCAGGTGGAGCGCGGTCTGCTCGCGGGCGAGCACCAGGATGCCCGAGGCCCCCTCGCGCACCGCCGCGTCGCGCATCTGCCAGGTCTTGGGAACCTGTGCGACGCCTCGCACCAGCGCCGCGCAGTTGGTGCGATCGAGGTGCACCTCGACCAGGTCGAGTGCCAAGGTCACGCGCCGGATCCTCCCGAACACTCCCTCGAGCCGCGCCGCTCCGATCTCGGTCAACGAGGTGCCTGGCTTCGCGAACTCGACCCAGCCCTGCGCCTCGAGCTTCTCCAGTTCGGTGCGCACCACACTCTCGGTCCAGCCGGTCCGCTCCACGAGTGTCCGGCGGCCGAGCGGACCGCCCCGCAGGTGGAAGAGCAGACCCAGACCGATGTGCGGCCTTTCCAGCGGCTCTTTGTGGGTTATCATCTCCCACCCCTGCCTTTCCGGAAGCAGCTCCAGCGAGGATTTCGTTTGATCGTGGTGGGAGAATATATCCCACGTGGACGTGGCCGGCGAGCCTGCCTGGCGCGCTTCACCTGGATCTGGACACTGGCCGCCGCTCTCGCGTGCGGCACGGCCTCGCGATCGCGGGCCGGCGACGCCGCGAGCCCGCTCACCGAGACCGAAACCGTGGTGGTACAGGAAAGCGCCCCGCCTCCCGACACCGCGTCTCGCGACGTCTCGGCCTTCGCCACCATCATCCCTCGCGAGCAGTTCGCGGGAACCGGCGCCGACCTGGGCGAGTTGCTCGAGCGCACCGTCGGCGTGCAGGTGCGTAGCTTCGGCGGGCTCGGCGATCTCTCGACGATCTCGATCCGCGGCTCCACCGCCGAGCAGGTGGAGATCTTCCTCGACGGCATCCCGCTCAACCGCGCGATCGGCGGCGGCGTCGATCTCTCGACCCTGCCGCTCGACAACATCGAGCGCATCGAGGTCTATCGAGGCACGGCACCGGCGGGGCTCGCGCTCGCGAACACCGGCGGCGCGGTGGAGCTCACCTCGACGCCGGCCTACGGCGAGAACGAGACCTCGGCCTCCCTGGGCGGCGGGTCGTTCGGCACCCTCGATCTCGACACCTCGCTGCGCCGCTCGCTCGGCGACCTGCACGTTTACCTGGGCGGCGGCTACGCGCGCAGCGACGGCGACTTCGATTTCCGCGACGACCACGGCACTCCCAAGAACCCGAACGACGACGCGACCGTCGCGCGCCGCAACAACGATTTCCAGGACGTCGCGTTCCTCGCCAAGGCCGACGCCGACCTGCCCGCGGATCTGACCGCCGCGCTGGTGGACGACTTCTTCTGGAAGGACGAAGGCGTCCCCGGGATCGGCAGCAACCAGTCGAGCACCGCGCGGCTCGCGACGCTCCGGAACCTCACGCACCTGCAGGTTCGCGCCCACGACTGGGCGGACGGCCACCTCGACCTCGAGCACCGCTTCGAGCTGGGTGTCGGCGACGAGGCCTTCGAGGATCGGAAAGGCCAGATCGGGATCGGCGCGCAGGACAGCCACAACACCACCAACAGCTACGCGTCGGTGTCGCAGGCCACGTACCGGCCGATCGACCCGCTGGCGCTGACGCTGCTCGGCGATCTGCGTCGCGAGGACTTCGAGCCCGAGGACGACCTGCTCGATCCGCACCGCGGCCCCACCAGCACTCGCGATTCGGGACGGATGGCCGCCGATGCCGAGACACGTCTCTTCGACGAACGGCTGGTGATCGATCCCGCGCTGCGCTTCGCCTACATCGCCGACGACCGCCATCCGTTCGGCCCGTTCGTGACCGGCGGACCCACGCACTCGATCGATCGGCGCGTGACGTGGAAGGTGGGCGGGCGCGGCTACCTGACCGACTGGCTCGAGGCGCGAGGCAACGTCTCGACGTCGTTCCGTCCGCCGAGCTTCACCGAGCTCTTCGGCGACCGCGGCTCGGTGATCGGCAATCCCAACCTCGATCCGGAGCGCGGCCTCAACTGGGACGCCGGGCTCGCCGTCACGCCCGCCGACCTGTACGGCATCCGCGCGGTGCGACTCGAGGCGATCTACTTCGCCGCCGACGTCGACGATCGCATCCTCTTCATCCAGAACAGCCAGCGCACCGCGGTGGCGCAGAACATCGCGCACTCGCGCGACCACGGCGTGGAGCTCACGGCGGCCGCCGCGTTTCCGGCCGGATTCCACGCCACCGCCAACGCCACGCTGCAGCGCACCGAGGACCTGTCTCCGAGCCCGAGCCGGCACGGCAACGACCTGCCTGGCCAGCCGCGCAGCGACGTGGTGGGGCGCGTGGAGTGGCGGGACGCGCCGGTCACGCTCTTCAACGAGGTCGAGTATCTGGGCCCCAACTTTCTCGACCCGGCGAATCTGCAGCAGGTGAGCGACCGGTTCCTGGTGGCCGCAGGCGCCAAGCTGCGCGTCGGCGGCCAGCTCACCTTCACGGTCGAGGGCCGCAACCTGGCCGACGACCGCGTATCCGACGTGATCGGCTATCCGCTGCCGGGACGGAGCTTCTTCGGCTCCGTCGAGTGGCGGCTCAGCGAAGAAGAACCGGACCCAAAACCAGAGGACCGATGAGCAATCGGAACTCGCCACGGAGACCATCGATGACGATGAGAAGCGGAAATCGAAGCATGCTGTGTCTGGCGATCGCCGGGATGACGGCGGTGGGCTGCTCGAACAGCAATGGAAAGGGCCCGGGTGTGGGCACCACCTCGAACACGGCCGTGATCACCACCACCGACTTCCAGACCGGCCGTCTCGCGACCGTGAGCCTCGAAGCGCCTTACACGGTGGGCAGCAACGTGGAGGCGATCGGCTCCGATCCCGTGGTGCGCGTGTTCGACGGCAAGGCCGACGTGATCAACCGCTCGGACGGCGAGAACATCCAGGTGATCGATCCGGCGCAGAGCTTCGCGACCACCGCGCAGTGGAGCACCGGCACCGGCTCGAACCCGCAGGACGTCGTGGTGCACGGCACCACCGCGTTCATCCCGCGCTACGAGGCCGGCACGGCCGACGATCCGTTCAACGATCTCCTGGCGCTCAATCTCGCCGACGGCACGACGGTGGGCCGGACCGACATGCTGCCCTACGCCGACACCGCCGCCGACCCGGCGATGCTGCCGCGTCCCGCGGGCGTGCTCGAGGTGGGCGGGATCGAGTACGTGCTGCTGCAGCAGATCGACCCCACGTTCAGCCACTACGGCACCGGCTGCTTCGTGCTCGTCGATCCCACGTCGCGCGCGGTCGTCGGCACGATCGTGCTCGGCGTGCAGAGCCCCAGCGCCGCGGTGGCGTTCGGCGATCAGATCTACGTGGCCGCGAACGGCCAGTTCTCGGTGCCGCCGACCCTCACGGGCGGAATCGTGAAGGTCGATACCAAGACCCGCACCGCGTCGCTCTTGGTGGACGACGACACGGTCGGCTCGAACGTGAGCAACGTCGCGGTGGTCTCGGAGACCAAGGGATATCTGGTGGCCGCGAACGTCGACGAGAACGGCACGCCCGCCGGCACCAACGACGTGCG
>CAZYWA010000001.1:0-79997 GCA_964650975.1 uncultured bacterium | reverse complement strand
GGTTGTCTTTTTGAATGAGCTTCTGGAGCAAAGGGATCGCCTGCTCCCAGGTCCCCGACTCGCACTCCTTCTCGAAGCCCCGGTGCAGGTAACCGACCTGCACGTCGGCATCGACGACCGTCTCGCCCTCGAGCTTGAGGATGATCCGCACCGTGCCGTGCATGGCCGGATGGGAGGGTCCCATCGGCAGCACCATCGGGCGGATCTCGAACTCCTCGCCGATCGGATCCTCGAATCCGGCGGGCAGCTCGACTTCGAGGAAGTCGAGCGGAGCGGCGGTCGCTGGTTCGGCCATGACGCTCGTTCCGGACCCGGTCAGCCGGGATCCTCGATGCCCAGGCGCGGCTGGCGCTTGGTCTTGGGATAGTCCTTGCGCAGCGGATGCCCCTGGAACTCGGGGTAGAGCAGGATGCGGCGCAGGTCGCCGTGACCTTCGAAGATCACGCCGTACATGTCGAAGGCCTCGCGCTCGTGCCAGTCCATGCCAGGCCACAGATCCTTGACGCTCGCCACGCTCGCGTCCGCGGCGTCGAGCGTCACCTTGACGCGGATGCGGCGCAGATCGCGGGTGGACGTGAGGTGATAGACGACCTCGAAGCGCGGCTTGCGCGGCAGGTGATCGACCACGGTGACGTCGACCGGCAGGTCGAACGCGGTCCCGGGATCGTCGCGCAAGAAGGCCATCACGTCGTGCAACGCTTCCCGCTTCACGACCGCAGTTTCGTCGCCGAGATCGGCGTGCGACGCCACGACCGCGTCGCCGAAGCGCTCGGTCAGCCGCGGCAGCACCGGCTCCTTCTTGGCGACGGGAAACGAGGCGGCGGACACGTCAGTTCACCTCGCGGTCGTAACCCTTGCGGATGTGGCCGAGACGGATCGGAAGCTGCGCGGCAGGCACCAGCAGATCCTGCTTGTGCCACAGGCAGCCTTCCTTGGTGATCGACGCCACCTCCACCCGCCGGCTCATCACGATCGCTTCCTCGGGGCACGCCTCCTCGCACAGGCCGCAGAACATGCAGCGATCGAGGGCGATGTCGAACACTTTGGGCCGCCGCTGGATGCCCTCGCCCACTTCCTCGGGGAAGATAGTGATGCAGTCGGTGGGACAGGCCTTCTCGCACAGGCCGCACGCCACGCACCGCTCGGCGCCGTTCTCCATCTGCACCAGGACCGGCATGCCGCGGAAGGCCGGCGCGTGATCGACGGTCTCCTCGGGCCAGTTGACGACGAAAGTGCGGCGCTTGCCGATCGCGTAGCCGATCAGGTTGCGGAAGAAATGCCGCCCCGTGATGACACAGCCCTTGGCGATCTCCCACAAATAGACGCGCGCAGCGAGTGTCTCCGACTGACCGCGAGCGACGGTGATCACGTTCCCGGGCATGAAATCGATCCTCGCTCAGGCCGCGGTGCGCGCCGCGTCGGGGTCGGTGGCGACTCCGCCCTCGCCCAGCGCGTCGACGGTCACGTGCGCGTACGCCGCGACGCTCGCGGCGATCTCCGCCAGCACCCGCTCGGCATCGAACTTGGCGGTCGGTCCGCCATGCGACGCGATCAGGCGCGCGAAGACCTCGCCCTCGGTGGGAACGTGACCGGGCGGCTGGATCGCGGCGTGGATGGCCTGCACGCGACCCGCGAAGTTCGTGAACGTGCCGCTCTTCTCCGCCCAGGTCGAGCCGCCCAGCACCATCGTGGCATGGTCGCTGAGCAAGCTCGGGAGCACATCGTGCACCACGAGCCGGTCGACCTTCGCCAGTGCCGCGCGCACGCGTGGCTCGCTCGCGACCGACAGCAGCTCGGAGCCGATCGCGTAAAGCAGCTTGACGCGGCCCGCCGCGCACGCGTCGAGAACCTCATCGACGCTCGCGCCTGCGACGCCGAGGTCGGCCAGACCTCGGGGATTGGCGGCCTTCTCGGCGCGCACCAGGAAGTCGTCCGCCGCCCCCATCGGCACCGGCACCGCCACCAGGGACGCTCCCCACACCTCGCGCGCCAGGTGCTTCAGCGTGAACGCTTCCTCGTTGGTGAGCTGCGGCGACGCCAGCACCGCGATCGCGTCGCCGCCGTGCTGCGCCTTCACCTCACCCGCCCAGTCGGAGAACCGGCGAATCGCGACCGCGAAATCGAGCGGGTCGAGCGATCCGTCGGCCTTCCGCACCGAAGCGCCGCGAGCGCGTCGCTCGTCGTTCACGAAGCCGATGTTGAGCCGTCCGTGATCGCACATCCAGGTGTCGTTGACGGCGTCGTTGCGACGCGGCGTGAGGCGCCACACGCGATCCCGGTAGGCGCCCACGTTCACGTTGCAGCCGCGGGAGCAGCTGGTGCAAACGCTCGGCGTTTCGTTCAGGAACCACACCCGGAGCTTGTGGTGGAAGTCCTTGGACAAAAGCGCGCCGACCGGGCAGATGTCGGCGGTGTTGATCGAGTAGTCATTGTCGAGCGGCACGCCCGGATAGGTGGAGATGAACGACCGGTCGCCCATGTTGAGGACGGCGAGCTCGCCCGTCTTCGAGATCTCCTGGGTGAAGCGCACGCAGCGACGGCACAGGATGCAGCGCTCCTGATCGAAGATGACACGCGGTCCGATGTCGGTGCGCTTGGGTGCCTTGCGGCGCACGTCCTCGGTGCGGCCCTGGCCGCGGCCGTGCTCGAATGCGAAATCCTGGAGCTTGCACTCGCCCGCCTGATCGCAGATCGGGCAGTCGAGCGGGTGATTGACCAGCAACAGCTCCATCACGCCCTTGCGCGCCTCGAGCACCGCGGGCACGTCGGTCTTCACGACCATGCCCTCGGTCGCGGCGGTGTTGCAGGAAATCTGCAGCTTGGGGGCTTTCTCGACGTGCACCAGGCACATCCGGCACGAGCCGTCGATCGACAGCTTGGGGTGAAAGCAGTAGTGCGGGATCTCGATCCCGGCGTCGAGCGCGGCGGAGAGCACCGTGGTGCCCTTGGGTACCGTCAGGCTCTGGCCGTCGATCGAGAACGTGACGGTCGTGGGCGTGGCTGCGGGGTCCAGGATTCTTCTCCGTGGAGTCGAGTGAACGGCGCGGGCTCGCGGCGCTTCAGGCCGGCAGCACCACCAGATCCTGGTGGCGGCCGGTCGCGGGAACCCGCTCCTTTTGGACCTTGTCCTGGAGCTTCATCAACCCGTCGAGCACCGCTTCCGGGCGCGGCGGACAGCCGGGGACGTACACGTCGACCGGGATCACGCGATCGATGCCCTGCAGGGTCGCGTAATTGTTGTACGGGCCGCCGGAGCAGGTGCAGGCGCCAAACGCCATGACCCACTTGGGCTCGCACATCTGATCGTAGACGCGCTTCAGGAACGGCGCCTGACGGTGCGTGATCGTACCCACGACCATCAGCAGATCCGACTGCCTGGGCGAAAACCGGGGATAAGCGGCGCCGAACCGGTCGATGTCGTAGCGCGGACCCGCGACCGACATGAACTCCATGCCGCAGCACGCGGTCACGAACGGATACAAGAAGAACGAGTACTTGCGCGCCCAGTTGATCGCGTCGTCGAGGCGCGAGGTGATGGCGCTCTCGGCCAGGACGTGCTCGAGACCCATCGTTCGCTCCCTGGCGCTCGAGTCCTTGCGCCTCGCGAGGGCCCCTCGGGCCCTCGGCTGGGTAGGACTACAATCGTGATCCGGGCTCGGCTCGGTGGCCTGGGCGCGTCGAGCCCGGCCTGCGACCCGCCGAGCTTCGCGACGGCTGGTGTGGGTGATGCCCCGGATGCCCAAGCATGACCGACGGTTCCACCGACTGTCGACAGGCCCTGGCGCGGTCGGTGTAACGAGCGTGCTCTCGATCTGTCAAGGCACGACGCAGCGCGCCGTGAGTGCCCGCGAAACCGGCCGGCTCACGGCGCCAGGGCGTCCAGAGCCAAACGTCCGTGGCGTCGAACGAGATCGGTGCATGGCGAATTCGCCAGCCGCGCGTCGGCCACTCGTGCAGCGCCCCGGTGATTCCGTTCCGCGCGAGCCCTTCTTGCGCGAGGCTGCCGCCCTGGTTAGCGTGCGCACCAGGCTGGACGAGCCGGAGGAGCCCATGAGCCGAGGCCAAATCTCGACCGCGTGCCTGGGGTGCCTGCTGGCGCTCGCCAGTCTCGGCAGCGCAACCGCCAGCGCCGCTGGCGCGATCACGGCGAGCGGACGGATCGGCATCGCGGCGCCCGTCAACGGCGACGTCCAGGACCAGCTCAACCTGGACGTGGGCCTCGGGGCCGGCGCCTCGCTCGCCTACGATCTGTTCGACTTTCTCTCGCTCGACGTCCGCTACGACGCGCTCCTGCTCTACGGCTCGGTGCTCAACGGCGTCGATTCGAGCACCGTCACCCACGCGGTCTCGTTCGGACCGCAGCTCGAATTCAGGGAGGATCCGTTCGAGCTCTACGTCGGCTTCCATCCAGGCGCCTATTTCACGCAGCTCAGCATGAGCGGAAAATTGCAGGGTCCGGTGCGGCCGCGTGAGATCAACGTCGACTCCGACTGGTCGGTCGACTTCGGATTCAACACCCAGGCCGGGACGCGGGTGTTCCTGACGAACGAGCTCTTCCTGGGCGCCGAGGTCGGCTACCACCTGGTGTTCCTCGACGACAGCCACCTGGGCTTCGACATCGAGGGCACCCCATTTCACGGCGGCAAGATCGACGACCACATGGGCTCGATCGACGTCGGCGCGACCTTCGGTTACCGCTTCTAGGCGTGTTGCCCCGGGGGCTGTTCAAGCCCCGCGGCCCAACGGGCGCGGTCCTTCGGCGCCCTCCCGAGTCGGCTCGCTCTGCTGGCCGCGCGCCTGCGGCGCGGCCGCTTTCCGCGACGTGACGGCTAAGCGGGCGGTCCGGGAAGGACCAGGCCGGGAACGCCGACGTCCACCTCGTCGAGGGACCCGTCGGCCGAGACCAGGTAGATCGACGACGTGTTGAATCCGGCGCGGCCGAACGCGACGTTGGTGTAGGCCTTCGGCGACGCGGCGCCGAAATAGAGGAACGTGCCCGAACCGTCGGCCGGGATCACGTAGAGCCCGTTCTTCTTTCCGTTGGTGCCGGCCACGTACACGTTGCCGTCGGCGTCGATGGCGACGCCCTCGGGCGTGGGCACCGAGTCGAGCTTGCTGGGCTTGCCGGCGCCGCCGTCGTGCCCGTACGGAACCGCGAGCACCGCGCCCTGGTTCTGGCTCGCCACGTAGAGCGTGTCTCCCGAAGTATCGAACGCGAGGCCGGTGGGGAGCGACACCGCCTCGGTGAAGACACGCACCGGCTTGCCACTCGGAGTCACCGCGTAGATGCGGCTCTGCGCGGTGTCGGAGAACAGGATCTCGTGGGTATGGGGATGGATCGCGATCGCGTCGGGAGTCGAGAACGGCTGGAACTGGTAGCCGTCCACGAAGATGTCGGGCGTGTCGGAGCCGCCGAACTCGAGCAGCGCGCCGGTTCGCGAGTCGCACGCGAACACATTGCCGGCCTCGTCCACGGCCACACCCGTGAGCGCGCTGTTGATCTTGCCCCGGTAGAGGTAGTCGAACACGAACTCCTGACTGAGCCGGGACGGGCTGGGGCTGGCGCGCACCAGCGAGCCGTTGAGCTGCGACGCGATCAGCAGATGGCGCGCGTTGTCGAACGCGAGCCCCCCGGGCAACGGCAGCTTGGTGAGCCGCTCGGTCGGTACCGGCGGGTGAGTGTTGAGCGCGTGCGCCTCGAAAGTCACGCTGCTGCCGGTGATGGCGGCGCTGACCCGGTTCCGCACCGGAAGCTTGCCGAGGGTGTAGTGGGCCGACGCGATCCCCTTCTCGTCGCTCACCGCGAACGCGTCCTGGAACGCGCCCCGCCCCTCGACCGTGCTGAACTGGACGGTGACGCCGGGCACCACGTCGGTTCCGTCCTTCGCGACCACCCGCACTTGCAGCGGCTTCGCCAGCGCCGTGCCGGCCGCGCCCTGCTGCTGATCGCCGGCCGCGATCATCAAGGTACCGGGACCATGCCCCGAGCCGGATCCGCCACAACCGGTCGCCGCACCGACCGCGCACGCCAGCAGCAACGCCGGCCAGACGGCCATCCCGAAGCGGCTCCCAGCTCGCCCAACCCCGCTCGCGTCCGCGCTCAACACGCTTCGACCTCCCCCGGGAACACCGCGAATCGCGGCGGTTGTAACACGGTCACGCGTGGCGATCGAGCACGTGGCGCGCTCGTTGATGCGGGCCTCGTTCACGGCACCGGCCCGTCGCCGTCGACGCCCACGCCATAGAAGTCGTGCACCCAGATCGGCGGCGTGGCGGGACCGTGAAAGCGGTCCTTGCCGCCTCCGTCGAGCAGCAACCCGAAGCCAACGGCGCCGCGCGACTGACTGGCCCACCCCTGCGACTGGGCGCCGTCGGCCTCGTACGTGTCGTCACCGGACACGTCGAGCAGCATGCCCACCCCGTTGTCGTTGCCGGCTCCCTGTACCATCCAGGAACCGTGGTAGCTGTCGTCGCCGGCGGAGTCGCGCAGGATCCCGACCGAAAGATCGTGGCCGCAGCCCTGCGAGACGCCCCACGACTCGTAGCTGTCGTTGCCGCGACGGTCGTCGAGGACGCCCACCGCCGCGTGCACCCCCGCTCCTTGCGCGTAGCGGCGCGCGTGGTAGCGGTCGTTGCCGCTGCGGTCGAGGAGCACACCCAGGCCGTACCAGTAGGCACCGCCCTGCGCGAAGTAGCTCGCCACGTAGGCGTCGTCGCCGCCCAGGTCCTCGAGCCAGCCGACGCCCCCCGAGACCACCTCGCGGTAGCCCATCGCGTAGCCCTGCGAGAAGCTCTCGAACGCGTTGGTGGCCTCGCGATCGTCAGCCTGTCCGGACTGCGACGCGTAGACGTCGTTGCCGCCGGCGTCGACCAGAAGGCCCACGCCGCCTGGCCCACCCATGCCCTGCGAGAACGTGGAGGCGGTGTAGAGATCCTGACCGGCGGCATCGATCAGCATGCCGAGCCCCGCGACCGCCGCGCCCTCGCCCATGCGGTCGGTCACGTAGCGATCGTTTCCGGCCAGATCGATGAGCACTCCCGCTCCGCCGACGGCAGCCGCCGGTCCTGGGCCTGCCGAGATGTAGGTGTCGTCACCGGAGAGATCGAACGACACCGACGCCGCCAGGATCCCGGTTCCCGCGCCACCCGCGTCCTCGGCGCGGTAGAGGTCGTTGCCGCCCATGTCCACGGTGACCAGCGCCGACGCCTGCGGGGAAGGCTCGACGCCGAGGTAGGTGTCGTCCCCGCCCAGATCGACGATCGCGAGAGCGGGCCCTCGGTGAACGTCGTCGTCCGGGCCACCCACGATCACGCGCCCCAGCTCGGTCTCGACGATGAGCGGCGGCCAGAATTCGTCCTCGTCGTCGGCCGCTTGCGCCTTCACGCGCCGCTTGCTTCCGGGTGCCGGCGGGCCGGCCTTCTTCGCGGGTCGCTTTTCCCCGGCCCACGGCATCCGGGTCGATTCGAGCGAATCCGCCAGCGACGACGCGGCCTCGCTCAGCACCACGGCGGCTTCGAGCATCTGCTTCACGTCGACGCGCTCGAGCAGCGCGTAGAGCTCCTTCGCCTCGTCCTCGTTCATGTCGATCGGGAAGCGCCGCGCGGCCTTCACGATCCGCTCGCGATCGGGGGGCGGCAGCGTTTCGAGCGCCGCGCGCGCCAGGGCGCTGCCGCGCGACACGTCGACCAGGAAGGTCGAGAGCATCGCCGCGAGCGTGTTCACGAACTCGGGATGACGCCGCCACGGCGAATCCTCGGGCGCCGCCGCGAGCAGCTGATCGCCGCCGATCGACACGATCGGCCCCTTGGTCTCGACCGGGATGATGGCGTCGAGCGGCTTGCCGAGCATCGACGCCGCCCAGCGGATCCGGAACGTCGGGTCGAGCGCCGGCGACGCGTCGTCGAGCAGCTTGAGCACGCCCAGCGGCTCGGCGAGCGCGCGATTCACCACCTCCAGCCGGTAGCTGTCGGCGGGACGAAAATCCTTCTTGAAGCCGAGCGCTCCGACGCCTTGCCCGAGCGCTTCCAGCGCCACGTCGAGCGGGGGACGGCCTTTGATGCTCGCCGGGTCCGGCAGCGGCGGCAGCGTCCACGGCGCGAGAAGGCCGGTGGGGGGTCCGATTCGCTCCGCCGGCGCCGCGGTGGTGGCGGGCGGGATCGTCGGAACCGAGACGACCTCGCGCGTGACACAGCCCGCCGCGGAGCAAAAGCCCAGCGCCAGTGCCATTGCGCGCACGGCACCGGTGCCATCACGACGCATGCCGGGAGGCTACCACAGGGATCCAGCCGAGCCGCTCGATCTCGGCCGCGATCGAGTCGGCGGAGAGGTGATGCGCCGCGACGCTCGGATGCGAATCGACTCCCGGTGCGAGCGGCAACGGCGAGCTCGCGTGACGAAGTCGATTCACCTCGGGCGGGACGGGGCCTTGGAAAGCCCCCGCGGCAGCTCAGCCGAGGCGTTCGAGGGCCGCGCCGGCGAAGTAGCGCACCATCGGATCGGGATCGGCGAGCGCCACGCGCAGCGCGCCGACGTCGGCGGAGCCGGGCGCCGCGTACCGCCACAGCGCCCACACCGCCCGCTGCCGGACCGCGAGATCGCCGTGCGCCAGCGCCTCGGTGAGCCCGGGCGAAGCCGCGCGCGGCTCCTCGCGAAAGATCTCGCCCAGCGACCAGGCCGCTCCCTGACGGACCTCTCGGTCGTCGTCCATGAGCGCACGACGCAGCACCGGCACCGCCGCCACCACGCCCTTCCGGATCGCACCCAGCGTCACGGCCGCCCACTTCCGCACCTCGATCGCCGGATCGTAGAGCGCGTTCATGAGCGGCTGCAGGGCCGCTCCTTCCGAGCCGGTGTTCCACACCGCGACCGCGGCCTCCTGGCGGACGTCCTCGTCGTCGTCGCGCAGGCGCCGCATCAACGCGGGCACCGCGGGTGCTCCGTCGGGACCGATCTTGGCGAGCGCGCGCGCCGCCTGCTGGCGCACCGAAGGCGCTCCGTCCTCGAGCGCACCGGTGAGCGCGGGCACCGTCTCGGGCGCCAGCTGATTCATCTCGCCGAGCGCGAACGCGGCACCGGCGCGAATCGCCGCATCGGGATCGGAGAGCGCGTCCACGAGCCGGGGCACCGCCGCGGCGCCGATCCGAGCCAGCGCCCACGCCGCGCGGGTCCGCACCTGCTGCGAGGGATCGATCAATCCCGCGCGCAGTGCCGGGATCGCCAGCAGCGAGCCCTCGCCGATCATGCCGAGCGCCATCGCGGCGCGGTCGCGCACTCGTTCGTCCCGGTCGCCGAACGCTTCGATGAGACTCGAGGCCGCCGCGACCGCCGGCGGGCCGCACGACGAGATCGCGTCGGCGACGTCGGCGCGGACCTCGGGATCGGTGTCGGCGAGCGCCTCGATCAGCTCGGGCAAGAGCGCCAGCGACCTGGGTCCCATCTGCTCGCAGGCGAGCGCGGCCGCACGCCGGTCGCGCGGGTCCGCGTCGCGCAGCATCCGCGAAAGCGGCGGATGCGCGACCTGGGCGAGCCCCCGCAGAGCACTCGCGCCCCAGGTGCGGTCCGCGGTGTTGAGGCTCGCTTGCGCGCGGGCGAGCCACGGCACCGCGCGCTCGGCAACACCCGGGAAACGGCGCACGGCTGGCCACGCCAGCTCGAGCAGCATCAGGGCGATCACCGGTGGCTGCTCCGGGCGGCGGCCGCGATCACGACCCTCCCGCCGTTTCGGCCGCCGGACGAGCGGCGCCGGACCCGGGACGGACACGGTCGGCGCTCAGTACTCCGGCCGTGCGCCGCAGCGACCGCAGCAGGCCGTCGAGCTGCTTCCGGTTCTTGACCTCGATGTCGAATTGCAGCTCGGCGCGCCCGCTCCGGAACGAGCGGGTGTCGGCACGGGTGATGTTGACTCCCTCGGCACTCACCACGCGGCTCACCGCGCCGAGGGCGCCGCGGCGGTCCTGGATCAACACGCGGATGCGGGTGGCGCGCACCCCGTCGACGTCTTCCGGCCACGCGACCTCGATCCGCCGCTCGGGCTCGGTGGCGAGACCCGATGGGCAGGTCGCGTCGTGCACGGTGATGCCACGGCCACGGGTGATGAAGCCCAGGATCGGGTCGCCGGGAATCGGCTGGCAGCAGCGCGCGAAGCGCACCAGCACGTCGTCGAGATCCGCAACGCGAACCGGGCGCGGCGCCCGCTTCCCGGCGCGATCGACGATCTGCTTGAGCGCCGAGCGGCGTGGCGCGGGGGCCTCCGGCACCAGCTCCGCGATGAGCTTCTCGACCGGCACCTTGCCGTAGCCCACCGCGACCGCGACATCGTCGACCGACGCGAAGCCGTGCGCCTCGAGCACCTTCGCGAAGCGTTCGCCCTTGGCGAGCTTCTTCCACGTGACGTGCGCGCGCGCCAGCTCGCGATCGAGCAGCGCCTGCCCGACCTCGCGGCTGCGCTCGCGCTCCGCGGTGCGCAGCCAGCTCCGCACCTTGGTGCGAGCGCGCGCCGAGCGCACCCACTCGAGCCAGTCGCGCGACGGATGCGAGGTGGGCGCGGTCAGCACCTCGACCGTCTGGCCGCTCTTCACCTCGTGGCGCAGCGGCACCCAGCGCTCGTCGACCCGCGCGCCCACCGCGTGATGGCCCACCTCGGTGTGGATCGCGTACGCGAAGTCGAGCACCGTCGCTCCCTTGGGCAAGCGCCGGATGTCGCCCTTGGGCGTGAAGCAGTAGACCTCGTCGGGATAGAGGTCCATGCGGAACGCTTCCAGCGCCTCCGCCGGGTCCTCGATCTCCTCTAGGCTGGTCATGAGCTGGCGAAGCGGCGCGAACTTGTGCGCGTCGTCGCGGCCCAGCGTGCCGCCCTCCTTGTAGACCCAGTGCGCCGCGATCCCGCGCTCCGCCACCTCGTCCATGTCCTCGGTGCGGATCTGCACCTCCATGCGGCGGCCTTCGAAGCCGATCACCGTGGTGTGCAGCGACTGGTAGAGGTTGTCCTTGGGCGCCGCGATGTAGTCCTTGAAGCGGCCGTCGACCGGCGCCCACTGCGAGTGGATGACACCGAGAACCTGGTAGCAGTGCGCCACCTCGCGGACCAGCACGCGGAAGCCGACCACGTCGTGGACGTTGTCGAGCTCGATCCCCTGGCGCTCCATCTTGCGGTGGATCGAGTAGAGGCTCTTGAGCCGTCCCAGAACGCGCGCTCCCACTCCCGCTTGCTGCAAGCGCCGCTGGATCTCTTCCTGCGCGCGCTTCACGAACGCTTCGCGCACGCGCCGCTCCTTCGCGAGGTGGCGCTCGATCCGCTGGCAGGACTGCGGCTCGACCAGCCGGAACGCCGACTCCTCGAGCTCGGTGCGCATCCAGTTGATGCCGAGCCGCGCCGAGAGCGGCGCGTAGATCTCGAGGGCCTCGCGCGCGAGACGTTCGCGTTCCTCGGGCGAGCAGCGGTCCAGATGGCGCATCTCGTCCACCCGATCGGCGAGCCGGATCAAGAGGATGCGCACGTCGCTCACCATCGCGAGCAGCACCCGCCGGAAGCCCTCCAGGTCGCGCCCTTCGTCGACCGTGACGCGCAGCCGCGCGATCTCGGTGATGCCCTCGACGATCCCCGCCACCTTGCGACCCACCGCCTTCACCAGGTCCTCGCGGGTCGCGTAGCGCAGCTCGAGGACGTCGTGGAGCAAGCCCGCCGCGATCGTGGGCGCGTCCATGTAGAGCTCGCTCAGGATCCAGCCGACGTCGACCGGGTGGCTGAGATAGGGCTCGCCGGCGCGCCGCTCCTGACCCTTCCGCACCGAGGCGCCCCACACGTAGGCGCGCTCGATCAGGTCGAGATCGGCGCGTGGGTGATACGCCTCGACCCGGTCGAGGATGTCGGCGAAGCGGCGCATCGGCATGGCGGCGGCTCGAGGCGGAACGCTCGATTCAAGGAACGGCGCGAGCACGCGCGGCGTCGAGAACCCGCGCGGCGCGCAGCCGCTCGGCGCGCACCACCGCCGCGAGCTCGACCAGCGCCCGATCGAGCTCGTCGTTCACGATGACGTAGTCGTAGCAATCCGCCTGCTCGAGCTCGTGGGAGGCGGCGGCGAGACGGCGCTGGATGGTCGCCTCGCTGTCCTGGCGGCGGGCGCGAATGCGCCGCTCGAGCTCCTCGGCCGAAGGCGGCAGCACGAACACCAGCGCCGAGTCCGGCACGCGCTCGCGGACCTGGAAGGCGCCCTGGGTGTCGATGTCGAGGACCAGGTCGTGACTCTCGTCACGTGCCCGCTCCCACTCGGAGCGCGGCGTGCCGTAGTGGTTGCCGTGAACCGCCGCCCACTCGAGAAGCTCGCCCGCTTCCACCATGCGCTCGAACCGCGCCGCGTCGACGAAGTGGTAGTCGATCCCGTCGCGCTCGCCGGGGCGAGGCGCGCGCGTGGTCGCGGACACCGCGAACCGGAGTCGCGGCACCTCCTCGATGAGCCGGCGGCAGAGCGTGGTCTTGCCGGTGCCCGAGGGCGCCGACACCACGAACACGATCCCGCCGCTCTTCGCGACGAGCCCCGGCATGTGCAGGGAGGCCTCGACGGTCACTGGAGCGCCTCCGTCTCGGCGTCGGGCAGCGCCTCGCCCTTCTCGAGGCGCTGCGCCAGTGTCTCGGGCTGGATCGCCGAGAGCAGCAAGTGGCCGGTATCGAGCAGCAGCACGGCGCGGGTCTTGCGACCCTGGGTGGCGTCGATGATCAGGCCGCGCTTCTTGGCGTCGTCGCGCAGCCGGCGAATCGATTGGCCCGCGGGATTGAGCACCGCGACGATGCGGTGGCCCACCAGCAAGCTGCCGAATCCCACCGCGATGAGCTTGCGCGCCATCCCTCGACCCGCCCCCCGACCACAACCTACCGTCGATCGAGCCGCGCGCGCACGCCCGCGGCTTCGTCACTCCAGGTTCTGCACTTGCTCGCGTAGCTGCTCGACCTCGGATTTCATCTGCACCACCTGCTTGGTGAGGGCCCCGCCCTGGAGCTTCGAGCCGACGGTGTTGGCCTCGCGGAAGAGCTCCTGCACCAAAAAGTCGAGCTTCCGGCCTCCGCCCCGGCCCGCCAGCAGCTCGCCCGCCTGCTGCAAGTGACTCTTGAGCCGCGTGAGCTCCTCGCGCACGTCCATGCGATCGGCGAGCAACGCGATCTCCTGCGCGAGGCGGTCGGGCGCCACGTCGACGCCGGCGGCGAGGTCGCGCACCCTCGCGGTGAGCGCCGCCGCCTGCTCCTTCACCAGGAGCGGTGCCTGCTCGGCGATCCGCGACACCCCGCGGTCCAGCGACTCGAGCAGCGCCTTGGCGTCCTCCACCAGTGCCCGCCCCTCGCGCTCGCGCATCGCGGCGAAATCGGCGAGCGCGCGATCGACCGGCGCCGCGAGGATCGCCCAGGCGCGCTCTAGCCCCATCGGTCCGCCGCCCGGCGACACCAGATCGCGCAGCATGACGAGCGTCTCGAGGCGCAGGCCTCCTTCGAGCCCCAGCGAGGTGGCGAGCGCGCCGAGCGCGTCGCTGAGCGGCCGCAGCCGCTCGGGACTGAGCGAGCTCGCGAGCAGATCGCTCGACGGTGCCAGCCACACCGACACCTCGACTCGCCCCCGCTTGGCGTGGCCTCCGACCAGCTCACGGATCTTGGGCTCGGCCGACGCCATGTCGCGCGGCAATCGCACGTGCACGTCGAGGAACCGGTGATTGACGCCACGCACCTCGACCGTGAGCCGCCCGAACTCGCCGCTCTCGGCGGCACTTCCGAACCCCGTCATGCTGTGCAAGCGATTCTCCTCGTGTGGGGCATTGGCTTCGCCGACTTCGCCTCGGGGCGGATCAATGGAATCACTCTCGGGCTCGTGGGGCGAAGAATGCTCATTCGCGGATTCCTCCGCCGTCCAACGCGTGGGAGAGCTCTGCGGCGCTGACCACGGCGGTGCCGACTTTTCCGACCACGATGCCGGCGGCGACGTTCGAGATGCGCGCGGCGACGCTGCGCTCGACGCCCAGCGCCTCGCAGAGACCGAAGGTGCCGATCACGGTGTCGCCGGCGCCGGTCACGTCGAACACGTCGCGGGCGGTGGTGGGGATGTGGGTGGCGCGACCGCCTTTGGGCAGCAGCGTCATGCCGTCCTCGCCGCGGGTGATGAGCACGGCTTCGCACGCGAGCGCCCGCTGGATGCGCCGCCCCGCGGAGGCGAGCGAGCGATCGTCCGCGATCGCGACACCGGACATCGCCGCCGCCTCCTTCAAGTTGGGCGTGACCACGGTGGCGCCGCGGTAGATCTCGACCCGCGGCGGCTTGGGATCGACCAGCACCGGCACCCGCCGGCGGCGCGCCTCGGCGATGAGCGCGCGCAGCACGCTCGGCTCGAGACTGCCCTTCGCGTAGTCGGAGATCACCACCGCCGCGGCCCGCGCCAGCCGCTTCCGCAGTGCGCGCGACAACGCGCCCATGGTCGCGGCCGTCGGATCCGCGAGATCCTCGTGATCGAAGCGCACGACTTGCTGGTGACGGGCCACCACGCGTGTCTTCTCCGTGGTGCGTCGCCCCGGCACCGCGACCACGGCACCCGGATCGATGCCGAGCCGCTTGCACTCGCGGACCACCCATTCGCCGGAGCTGTCGCGGCCCACCAAGCCACCGAGCGTCACGCGCCCGCCCAGGGCCCGGATGTTGTGCGCCACGTTCGCGGCGCCGCCCAGGCAACGGCTCTCGCTGGTCACCTGCACCACCGGCACCGGCGCCTCGGGGCTGATCCGGTCGACGTCTCCCCACACGAATCGATCCGCGATCAGGTCGCCGACGACCAGCACCTCGACGTCCGGAAAGCGCCGCACGATGGCGCGCAATTCCTCGCTCGACACCTCGCCCGGCGCGACTCCGGGCGAGCTCGAGGTGCGTCGCGGCGGCGTCACGGCGCGTGCTCCGGAGCGCGGCGCGAGCGCAGCCGCTCGATCGAGGCCAGGACGTCGTCCACGTGGAGATCATCCATCGATTTCGACCCATCCCGCGGTTGCACGACGTAATCCGTCCAGCCAAAGGGACCCGTGCGCCCGGGATCGGCGGGCCCGTAAAGCCCGACCACGGGCGCTCCCATCGCGACCGCGAGATGCAACGGGCCGGTATCTGCGCTCACCACCAGCGAAGCCCCCTCGAGCACCGCGGCGAGCGTCTTGAGATCCGTGGCGCCCACCAGGTTGCGAGCCGGCGCGTCGATGGCCGCGGCCTGCTCGGCGCGCGGCGTGTCCTGCGCGCCACCGGTCCATACCACCGGAAGCCGGAGAGCGTCACCGGCGCGTCGGGTGAGCTCGGCCCAGCGCTCGGCGCGCCACAGGTTTTCGGGCTTGCTGGCGCCGAGATTCGCCACCAGGTAAGGGGACGCAACCGGTGCCAAGAGCCGGGCCGAGCGCGCCCGGTCCGCGGGACCGACCGGGACATCCCACCGGACCGGCGAGAGCGGCAGGCCGAGCGCCGCGGCGAACTCGCGGAACTGCTCCACCATCACGCCTGGCCGAGGATTGGGCGGAATCCAGGCGCTCGCGAGCAGCCAGTTGAGCTCCTTCGAGCGTCCGCGGTCGAACGCGACGCGCACCGGGCATCCGCTCGCGAGCGATACCGCGCCGCTCTTCAAGAGCCGCTGAGTGTCGAGCACCACGTCGAAGCGCCTCTTGCGCAGCTCGCGAACGAACCGGGCGCCGCCGCGAAACCAGCTGTGCCGAGGAAACACGACCACGTCGTCGAGCGCGCGATGCCCCTCGAGAATCGGCAGCGACTTGGGCTCGATGACCCACGTGATCCGCGCCGCGGGGAGCGCGTCGCGGAGCGCGTTGAGGAGCGGCATGGTGTTGATCACGTCCCCGATCGCACCCAGGCGCACGATCGCGATCCGCGCGCCCTCGCCCAGGCGCACGCTCGAGGGCAGCGCCGAGGTCATCGAGCCACCGCCCGATAGCCGTCGAGAAGCGCTCGCTCGGCCTCGGCGCCCGTCACCCTCGCCGCGTCCGGAAACTTGCGCAACGAGCGGCGCAGCCGGGCGAGGTTCGCGTCGCGGGATCGATCCGAGACTCGCGGGCCGGCACGCGATCGATCCAGATCGAGCACCAACGCGGCCGGCGCGTCGTCGCTTCCTTGGATCAGGACGTTGCGAAGATTGAGATCCGCGTGCACGACGCCGGCGGCGTGCATGAGCCCCACCACGCGCCCCACCTCGCGCCACGACGCGACCACCCGCGGCGAGTCGACCGGCTCGCCGCGCGCAGCGAGCGCCGTCAGCCGATCGGCCAGGTCGCGCGCGCCCTCTACCCAGCGGGTGGCGACAGCACCGCGGTAGACGCCGCTCGGGTAACGGCGCACCACGGCAAACACGATCTCCGGGGTCGGAACGCTGCGCTGCCGCAAACGCTCGCTGAGCGCCACCTCGGCGAACGGTCGAGGTGTGATTCCCACGAAGCGATCCCGGGTGAGCTTCCGAAGCAAGCCGCCGCGCAGCGAGCGCCGATAGACCAAGGCGCCCTCGATCGCGGGCCAGGCGATCCGGAATGCACCACCGCGTCCCGGCAGCGCAGTCGAGCCGAGCGCCGCGCTCGGCGCACCGCTCGCGGGAAGCAGCTCTTCGCCCTCGAAATGCCGGGCAAGCTCGTCCCGCACCCAGACTCGACTGCGGCGAGGGCCAGGGATCTCGCGAAAGTGGGCGGGCGGCCTCACCCGCCGCTCGTGGGACGACGCAGCGCCTCGCGCACGGCGCTCACCACGCGATCGACGCCGATCCGGTCCATGCAATCCCACCACGGGCACTCAAGCCCGATGCAGCGCTCGCAGTCTGGCACTGGCGGAATCAGGAATCGAGCGTCGGGCGAGCGCGCGCCCCAGCGCGCCGGAGACGACGCGCGGATGGGCGCGAAGAGCGACACCGTGGGAACGCCCACGGCCGCCGCGAGATGCATGGTGCCGGTCGAGCCGCTCACCACCACCGACATCTCGGCGAGCAGCGCCGCGTGCGCCAGCGCACCGGCCCAGCCCACGTGCACCAGCGCCGCGGGAGTCGCTCCCGCCGCCACTTCCTTGGCGAGTGCGGCTTCGGCGGGCGCCGCGGTCACGATCGGCACGACGTCGCCCGCACGCGCCAATTCGCGCACCAGCGAGCGGTAATGCGCCGCGCTCCAGTTGCGCGACGATCCGCCGCTCCCCGGATGGATCGCGACCAGCGGGCGAGCGCTGGCGGCGGCTCCGAGCTCGCTCCCGATCCAGCGTCGCGCCCGCTCGCGCAGCACCTCGGGCACGTGGAGCCGAGTGCGCGGCTCGCCGCCGCCTGCTTCGCTCGCGTCCGGCGCGCCCGCGCCCGCCAGCCGCACCAGCTCGAGCGAGTAGTCGGCCTCGCTGCGATCGCAGATCGAGCGGTGCTGGCGCGGCCGCACCGTGTACGAAAGCCCGTCGACGTTCGCCAGCGGCCCCACCCGGCTCGGCACCCGGAAGAGCGCCGCGATCCAGCCGAGCGGCCAGCGACTGCGGAAGAAGAAGGCACGGTCGAAGCGCCCGCGCCGCAGCAAGCCAGCGAAGCCGCGCAGCCGCGGCCAGCCGCGCTCGGGAAGCACCACGACCCGTGCGATGCGAGGATCGTCGACGACCACGTCGGCATTGGCCGCCGACGCCAGCAGCGTGATCTCGTCGCCGCCCCGCGCCAGCGCCTCGATCGCGGGGAGCGTGAGCACCAGATCGCCGATCCGGTCGTCTCTCACCACCAGGGTTCGCATCCACGCCTCGCCGGCGAGCGTAGCTGCTTCCGAAGGCACATCGTGATAGGAAACGGCCGAGGGAGGAGACTCCGATGAAACGAACAAATCCGTCGAGATCGGCGCGGGGACTCGTGACGACGACCGGGCTCGCCATGAGCCTGGTACTGGGCTGCGGATCGCACGTGCAGGTGCCGGCCGACGCCAAGCTCGGGATGGAGTACCCGTCTCCCGACGAGGAGCAGATCGCGCGCGACGGCGTGCAGGTGGCGATCGCCTCGATCCAGCAAGAGCACGTCGCCGGCCAGCCCACGCACCGCGACGCGCACATCAAGGCGCAGGGCTGCGTCCGCGGCACCTTCACCGTGTCGAGCGACCTGCCTCCCGACATGCAGACGGGGCTCTTCTCGCATGCCGGCACCTACCCCGTTTGGATCCGCTACTCGAACGGGCTTCCCAAACCGCAGGACGACAACCAGGGAAACGTCCACGGCATGGCGCTCAAGGTCATGAGCGTTCCGGGAGACAAGCTGAGCCCCGATGAGCACGCCACGCAGGATTTCCTGCTCGTCAACACTCCCGTGTTCATGGTCCCCGGGCCGGCCGAGTACCTGGAGTTCTCGAAGGCCGTGGTCGCCGACCGCCCGGTCAGCTACTTCCTGGGCTGGAACCCGTTCGCGTGGAAGATCCACGATCTGCTGACGCTCAAGCACGTCCTGGGCCAGGCGGTTCCGAGCGTGCTGGCGGCGCGCTACTGGAGCATTCTGCCGTTCCGGATGGGCACCCAGGCGGTCAAATGGTCGGCCAAGCCGTGCTCCGCGGTCGAGGCCCACATGCCGTCCGATCCCGGACCCGAGTACCTGCGCGAGGATCTCGCGGCGCGCCTGGGCCGCGGTGACGCCTGCTTCACGTTCATGGCGCAGCGCCAGCAGGACCCGGTGAAGATGCCGATCGAGGACGCGACGGTCGGTTGGAACGAGACCGAGTCGCCGTTCGTGCCGCTCGCCACCGTCTCGATCCCGTCTCAGACCTTCACCTCGCCCGAGCAGATGACGTTCTGCGAGAATCTCTCGTTCTCGCCGTGGCACGCGCTGCCCGAGCATCGTCCGCTCGGCGGCCTCAACCGCATCCGCCAGCTGGTCTACGGCGAGATCTCGAAGTACCGCCACGACCAGAACCAGGCGCTGCGCACCGAGCCGACCGGGACCGAGCGATTCTGAGGAGCCCATGGACCTACGCGACACACCCGAGCAGGCCGCGTTCCGCGCGGAAGTGCGGAGCTGGATCGAGCGCAATCTCCCGGAGGGGTGGCGCGAAGGAAAGGTTCGCGAGCCCGAGGACGCCACCGAGCGCGTGGCGTTTCTCAAGCGCTGGCAGCGCAAGCTCTACGACGGCGGCTGGGCTGGGCTCAACTGGCCCAAGGAGTACGGCGGCCGCGCGATCGGCCACATCGAGTACCTGATCTGGGCCGAGGAGTACACGCGCCTCGAAGCGCCCAACATGATCAACCTGTCGGTGGGCGCGGCCCTGGTCGGGCCGACGATCATGGCCCACGGCAAACCGTGGCAGAAAGAGCACTTTCTCCAGAAAATCCTCACGGGCGAGGAGATCTGGTGCCAGGGATTCTCGGAGCCCAACGCCGGCAGCGACCTCGCGAGCTTGCGCACCCGCGGCGAAGTACGCGGCGACAAGATCGTGGTGCAGGGGCAGAAGACCTGGACGTCGTTCGCCCACCAGGCCGACCACTGCATCCTCGTGGTGCGCACCGATCCGCAGTCGGTGCGCCACAAGGGGCTCTCGTTCCTGCTGGTCGACATGAAGAGCCCCGGCATCACCATCCGGCCGCTGGTCGAGATGACCGGGGAAGCGTGGTTCAACGAGGTGTTCTTCGACGGCTGCGAGGTGCCGATCGAGAACGTGGTCGGCGAGGTGAATCGCGGCTGGGACATCGTGATGCACACCCTCGCCCACGAGCGCGGCAGCTCCGCACAACATGCGCGGCTCGCGGCCGAGGTCGAGCGACTGATCGCGATCTGCCGGAAGCTGCCTCGCGGCGACGGCAAGACCGCCGCTGACGATCCGCTGGTTCGCCAGAAGCTCATGGACTTCGTGGCGCAGAACATGATCCTGCGCATGACCGCCTACCGGAACGCGAGCACCATCGAGAAGCACGGCGTCCCCGGCCCCGAGGGCTCGACGCTCAAGATCCTGTGGTCGAGCCTCGACCAGCGGGTGAAGGAGTTCGCCGTGGACCTGCTCGGCCCCGCGGGCCTGGTTCGCCGCGGCGACCCGATCGCCGTCGACGACGGCTACTGGGCCTATGAGGCGTTGTGGTCGCGCGCCGCGACGATCTACGCTGGGACCTCGGAGATCCAGCGCAACATCGTCGCGACGCGGGTCCTGGGGCTGCCGCGGTGAAGGGCGACGGCTAGCGGAAGGCCGACCTGCCGTGGTCGCGCCCGCCACGAGTCCTCATCCGGGATGGTGACCGACAATCCGTACGCGCCGCCGATCGCGGCCACCGAGACCACGCCTGCCGGTCAGGTCGACGCGCCGGATCCACCACCGACGGCCGAATCCTTCGTCGATGCCGACGTGGTCGAGGACGACATCGTTGCCTACTACGTGTTTCACGCGCAGCAATCGTCCTGGGGACGAAGGTCGCTGACACGCCAGAGAATCTGGGTCGGCGTGTACGTCGCGGTGATCGTCGGCTCTGGATCGCCCGGACTGACGGCTGGTCATGACTACCCCGGGCTGCTCGCGTTCTTCACGACGGTCGGCATCTTCGCGGGCGCGGCCGTGCTCGGCTATCCGCTCCTTCATCGCTTCATCGTCAGCCAGACCGCGCGCCGGTCGCTGAGGCGGGGCCGAAACCTGGCCGTGCTCGGACCGCGTCGGGTGCGGATCACCCCGCAGGCCCTGGAGATCGAAGGGCCGTACGGGAGCAGTCGTACCCGGTGGGCGGCGATGGAACGGATCGAGATGTCCGAGTTGGCGATCGCCTTCTACACATCGTCCATCGGCGCCGAGATCGTGCCGATCCGTTGCTTCGAGAGCCCGCAGCGGTTGCGAGCCTTCGTCGACCTCGCGCGTCGCCATCACGCGGCGGCGCAAGCGTAGATCTCCTCGCGCAGCCGGCGCACGACGCGTGCGGATCGTCGTGGCGCGTGGCCACGCCGGGACTCCTTGCGTGCCCTCTTTTCCAGGGCTAAGTTGGTTTTTGACGAATCGTCAAAAACGAATCGTCCCGACGGTCATGCCAAGCCGATTTCCGTTTCCGCCCTACGCCAACGGCTGGTTCCGGGTCGCGTACTCGGACGAGCTGGCGCCGGGGGCACTTCGCTCGGCGCGCTTCTTCGGCCGCGAGCTGGTGATGTTCCGCGACTCGCGCGGCGAGGCGCACGTGCTCGACGCGATCTGCGCGCATCTCGGCGCGCATCTCGGCGTGGGCGGCACCATCGTCGACGGCGATCGCATCCGCTGTCCGTTTCATGCGTGGGAATGGGGCGCCGACGGAGCCTGCAAGCGGGTGCCGTACAGCGATCGGGTGCCGGCGAATGCGCGCATCCGCACGTGGCCGGTCGCAGAGAAAAACGGCCTGGTGATGGTGTGGCACCACGACCAGAACGCGCCTCCGAGCTTCGAGGTGCCGGAGCTGCCGCACTTCGGGAAACCAAACTGGACGCCCTACCGGATCCTGCGCTGGACGGTGAAGAGCCGCTGGCTCGACATGAACGAGAACGCCGTCGACCGCGCGCACTTCGTGTACGTGCACGGAGCGCACACCATGCCGGAGAGCACGGTGGAGGCGGATGGGCCGCTGCTGAAATGCGTGTCCAGGATGAAGCTCGGCACTCCGCAAGGCGACATCGCGGGCGGCATCGACACCACCGACTACGGCCCCGGCTTCCAGACCGTGCATCTCACCGGCATCATCGAGACCTGGATGGTGAACACCGCCACGCCCGTCGACGACGAAGTCACCGACGTCACGTTCGCCTACTCGGTCAACACCGTCGACGGCGCCAGCGACACCCACGGTGTGGGCGCCGCGATCATCCGCGATCTCGAGAAGCAGATGGGGCAAGACATCCCGATCTGGGAAAACAAGGCGTATCTCACGCGCCCGATGCTGGTGGAAGGCGACGGGCCGTTCGGCGTCTACCGGCGCTGGATGAAGCAGTTCTTCAGCACCACCTGGTAGGAAGCGGCAATGATCGTCCCTGCGCGAATGCCACCGATCGGGCCCGGAGGCACGCGCTCCGTCGCGTCCGCGGCGTCTGCAACAGAAGGTGCGTTGCGGCTGCGAGAGACCGCAGCCCTCCGGCGACCGGCGACGGTGACCTGATGACCAAGCTCGATGACCTCATCCTGGTGAGCATCGACGATCACGTCGTCGAGCCGCCCGACATGTTCGAGCGCCACGTCGCCACGGTGTGGCGCGATCGGGCGCCGCGCGTCGTTCGCAAGAAAGATGGCAGCGACGTGTGGCTCTTCGAGGGCCAGCAGCTCCCCAACATCGGGCTCAACGCGGTCGCGGGGCGGCCGCCCGAGGAGTACGGCGTCGAGCCGACTTCGTTCGAGCAGATCCGGCGCGGCTGCCACGACGTGCGCGAGCGAGTTCGCGACATGAACGCCAACGGCGTACTCGCGTCGCTGTGTTTCCCGTCGTTCACCGGCCTCGCGGGCCAGGTGTTCCACAAGGCGAAGGACAAGGAGCTGGGCCTCGCT
Organism: uncultured bacterium; assembly: GCA_964650975.1. Lineage (GTDB taxonomy): Bacteria > JADJOY01 > JADJOY01 > JADJOY01 > JADJOY01 > CAZYWA01. The sequence goes on along the minus strand of CAZYWA010000001.1, from coordinate 57,538 downwards.
TGCTTGCAGGCCTACAACGACTGGCACATCGACGAGTGGTGCGGCTCGGCGCCCGGCCGCTTCATTCGGCTGGCGCTGGTGCCGCTCTGGGATCCGGCGCTCGCGGCCCGCGAGGTCGAGCGCGTCGCCCGGAAGGGCTGCCACGCGATCACGCTCTGCGATCAGCCCGCGAAGGTCGGCTTGCCCACGTACCACAGCGATCACTGGGATCCGCTCTGGAAGGCCTGCGAGGACCACGGCACCATCGTGTGCATGCACATCGGCTCGAGCGAGGGCATGTACTTCACGTCAATGGACGCGCCCATCGACGTGATGATCACGCTCATCCCGCTCAACGTCGTGAACTGCGCATCGGACCTGGTTTGGTCGCCGATGCTGCGGAAATTCCCCACGCTCAAGATCGCGCTCTCCGAAGGCGGGATCGGCTGGGTGCCTTATTTCCTGGAGCGGATCGACTACGTCTACGACCATCACCACCTGTGGACCAACCAGGATTTCTCCGCGAAGCGCCCGAGCGAGCTCTTCCGCGAGCGCATCGTGACGTGCTTCATCTCGGATCGCACCGGCATCCGCGATCTGGCCGCCGCCAACCCCGACAACATCACGTGGGAGTGTGACTATCCGCACTCGGACACCACCTGGCCGCGCTCGCCGGAGCTAGTGGCGAGCGAGCTCGCCGGGCTTTCCGACGAGGTGATCGAGAAGATCACCCACGCGAACGCGATGCGCCACTTCCGCTTCGATCCGTTCGCGAGCCGCCCGCGCGAGCGCTCCACCGTCGCCGCGCTGCGCGCCGAGGCGAGCGACGTCGACGTGCGGCCGACCTCGTACGGCGGCGGCTCGCGCGTGGAGGCCGGCAGCAAGCAGCCCGTGACCTGCGGAGCCGTCGTGAAGCAGCTCACCACCGCGATGATGTCGCCGATCGAGTGATCCCGGGCTCGTCGCGGAGATCCGCTGTTCTTCGGCTTGTTCGACATCTTCTGCCACCCGCGCCGCCTGGCGGCCGGGATCGCGCTCGCCTGGGTGGTCATCTTCGCGCTCGGTGACATTCGCGTGTCCGACCCGGACACGCGGTGGTTCGCAATGGCGGTGGGCCTACTGTGGGTGTGGGGCTGGGTCGTTAAAGCCCTCCGGAACGCGAGTGACTGACACGGCCTCGACGCAGCCCGTGCGCGCCATCGACGCGTGGGTCAACGTCAACATGGGCGAGCTGGGCATGGCCGATTACATGAGGGCGGCCGCGAAGGACGTGTTCAAGTCGGGCGAAGACTACTGGCGGAACATGAGCGTCGCCGAGACGCTCGCGATGATGGACGAGCTGGGCGTCGAGCGCGCCCTGCTCATGAGCGACGCCGACGCACCGTCGAAGCACGTGCTGGCGTTTCCCGAAGCGGCACCCGAACGATTCGCGCTCGCGGCCAAGGTCGATCCGCGTCGCGGCGTGGCCGCACTTCGCGAGCTCGCGAGCTACGCGCGGTCAGAGCCCGTGGTGCTCGCGTGCGTGACGCCGTTCACCGTCGGGCTGGCACCGAGCGATCGCGCGTACTTCCCTCTCTACTCCGCCTGCATCGAGCTAGGCCTGCCGCTGGCGCTCACCACCGGCATCCCAGGGCCACCCGCGCCGGCGCACGTGCAGGACCCGCTGCATCTGGACGACGTGTGTCTGGCGTTTCCCGAGCTCACGCTGGTGATGGCGCACGGTGCCGACCCGTGGTGGGACGTCGCGATCCGCCTGATGCTCAAGTATCCGCGCCTTCACCTGATGACCTCGGCCTACCTGCCCAAGTACCTGCCGGCCTCGCTGCTCCACTTCATGCGCACGCGCGGCGCGGATCGGGTGATCTACGCCTCCGACCATCCGGCGATCCCGATGAAGCGTTGCCTCGACGAGGCCCGGAAGCTCGACCTGCCGGCCGCCGTGCTCGAGCGCTATCTGCACGGCAACGCCGCGCGCGTCTTCGCGCGGGCGCAACCGGATTTTACAATCAGCTATCTAAAATGCTGACAAACCAGCCGACAAAATGCCGGCTTTCAGATCGGCAATTTGCTGACATTCAGGCCGACACTCTGTGCCAGAAACCGCTCGAAACAAGCCACGAACGACCTTTCTGACCCTGAGAGCGGCCTGAAGGTCGCCGATCTTCACGCGTCTCGATCCGTAGCCGGCGCCGCTCACGCCGCCGCGCCCACCGCGCTCCGCGACGCGAGCTTCCACGAGAGCGCCGCGCGCAGCGCGTGGATCTTCGCCCGCTTGCGCGGAAAGCGCCGCTCGCTCAGCGTGCGGCACTCCTCGGGCAAGAGCGCGATGCTCACTCGCACGTTGGGAGCGGCGCCGATCGGCAGCACGCGCTCCATGCAGGCCTCGTAGAGCCGGCGGAAGACCGGCAGCAGCTCGCTCGCGGTCGACGGCTCGAGACCCGCGAGGCGCGTGCCGACGAGCGGCCGGAACAGGCACGCCGTCGGGATCAGCCACCCAGGCCGGGCAAGCCCGTTGCCGGAAACGGGAGAGCCGTCTTTGCCGGGGAGCGGGCGCGAGCGCCGAGGCTCAGCGCCGGTCGAGCAGCACGCGCGCGGCCAGCTCGCGGTTCCAGCTCGGCGTTCCGAACGCGAGCTCACAGGCCTTGGCGCGCTTGAAATAGAGGTGCAGGTCTTGCTCCCAGGTGAAGCCGATGCCGCCGTGCACCTGGATGCCGTCACCGGCGACCTTGGTGAACGCTTCGGAGACGTAGGCCTTCGCGAGACACGCGGAGGTGTGCGCATCCGGCTCGCCGTTCGCGAGCGCCCACGCGGCGTAGTAGGTCGCCGATTTGGCGCTCTCGACCGCCACCAGCATGTCGGCGCACTTGTGCTGGATGGCCTGGAAGCTGCCGATCGGTTTGCCGAACTGCTCGCGCACCTTGGCGTAGTCGACGGCCATCTCCATCACCCGCTCGGCGGCGCCGCACATCTCGGCGCAGAGCGCCACCTTGGCGAAATCGAAGAGCCGCTCGAGCACCGGCCAGCCGCCGTCGATCGCGCCCAGCATCGCGTCCTGCGCGACGCGGACCGAGTCGAAGCGCACTTCGGAAAGCTTGCGGACTCCGTCCACGAAATCGAGCGGACGGATCGTGACGCCGTCCACGGATGCGTCGACGACGAAGAGCGTGATGCCGCCGTTCGTGCGAGCGCTGACCACCAGCCGGTCGGCGAGACCGGCGTCCGGCACGAAGAGCTTGGTGCCCGAAAGCGTGAATCCATCGGCGCTCTCGGCGGCGCTCATCGCGACGCCGCTCTCGCTCCAGCCGGCGCTCTGCTCGAGGTGCGCGAGCGTCACCTTGAGCGTGCCCTCGGCGATCGCGGGCAGCCACCGCTCGTGCTGCGCAGGGCTTCCCGCCAGCAGCACCGCCTGCGTGCCGAGCGCCACGGTGGTGTAGAGCGGCGCGGGAAGCAGCGTGCGGCCGCACTCCTGCAAGAGGATCGAGAGCTCGACCAATCCCAGCTCGGCGCCGCCGTGAGCCGCCGGGATCGTGAGACCGAGCCAGCCCATCTCGGCCAGCTGCGGCCACAGCCGGTCGCACGCGGCGCGCGGATCGTCCATGGCGGCACGCACCAGCGACATCGGCGACGCTCGGCTCAGGAACTCGCGCGCGCTCCTGCGCAGCAGCTGCTGCTCGTCGCTGAGCTCGAGATTCATCGCGGCGGAATTTGATACATCGTCAAAAACGCTGCAACCTCGTGCCCGTGGACGTCGCCGACGACTCGAAACGCGAGCGCCGCAAGGCCCGGAAGGGCGCCGTGGCGCAAAACGGCCGTCCACTCGGACCGCGTGCGCTCAGGACTCGCGAGCGGTTGCTCGATGTGACCCAGGAGCTGCTCGATGAGTGCGGTGTGCTCGGCCTCTCGGTGGTCGACATCGCCCGCAAGGCCGACACCTCGCCGGGCACGTTCTATCACTACTTCAGCGACGTCGAGGAAGTGGCGCTCCGGCTCGCCGAGCGCGCCGGCGCGGACATGCCCGCGGTGGTCGAGCTCATCGACGGTTCCTGGGAAGGCGATGCCGGCCTCGACCGGGCGCGCGCCATCGTGGCGCGGTTCGTCGCCCACTGGGACACCCACCACGCGACGCTCTCGCTCAGGAACCTCGCCGCGGATCGCGGCGACGCGCGCTTCCAGCAAGTGCGGCGCACCACGCTACGCCCCGTCGTCGATCACTTCACGGCGAAGATCCAGGAGTCGCAGGCCGCGGGCCGCGCGCCGAAGGGCATCCACGCGGGCGTCGCCGCGGCGGGAATCCTGGCACTGCTCGAGCGGCTCTCCGCGCACAAGCAGGTGCTGCGGCGCCTCGAAGCCTCGCCCGACGATCTGGTCGAGACCTGCGCGCGGATGATCCACCAGACCGTGACCGGCCACTCCCCCGATTGAGGCGCCGCGATCGCGGTTCCCCGCTGGAGCGAACGCGGCCGCAGCCGCTCTTTCACTGCCGTATACTGCGGGTCGCGCGGAGCACCGCGATTTCCGCGCGAAACACGCCATGTCCATGCAGCTGGCCGATCCACGCGAGACCCTCGCCGCTCACGGGCTGCGCATCACCCGCCAGCGGGTGGAGCTGCTCGAGCTCTTGCGGCGGGCCAAGAACCACCCCACCGCGATCGAGCTCCACCGCCTGATTCTCGAGAAATTCCCGCAGACCAGCCGCAAGACCGTCTACGAGGCTCTCGGCTCGCTGGTCGACGCCGGCCTCGCCGCGTGCGTGACCGAGGGCGGCGAGCCGTTCCGCTACGAGGCCAACGCCGACGACCACTACCACGGCCGCTGCCGCAGCTGCGGGCTCATCTACGACCTGCCCGCCAAGGCCGACGGCCCGATCCGCGGCCTGACGCCGGTGCCCGAGGGCTTCCGCGTGGAAGCCGTCCACGTGACGCTGCTCGGCCTGTGCCGCCGCTGCCGCGAGTAGCGCTCCGCCTCCCGCGCGTGTGGTTGGAGGGACGCGGTTCGGACGCGGTCCCTCGCGTCCGCGGCGATGGATCGAGGTGTGACGCCGCGGCGGCGAGGGACCGCCTCCGAACGGCGGGACGGCGGACCTGCCTCCGGCGGTATGCTCGCGCGCCCGCTCGCGCCCTGCTCGATCCTCGAGGGCTGAGCCGGGCGGAGACTCCTCGTGCACCCGGTCGCCGATCGCTCTTCACCGGCCGCGGCTCTCCGCCCGGCCGTGGAATCGCCGCTGGTGTGCAAGCTCGTGGAGCTGCTGTCGCTCGATCTGCGCTCGCTGGCGCTGATGCGGATCGCGCTCGCCGCGGTGCTGCTCCTCGATCTCGCCGACCGCGCGCGATTCCTCGCGGCATTCACCAGCGACGAAGGGCTGCTGCCGCGCGCCGACGCGCTGCGCATCTCGCCGCTGCCACTCTCGCTTCACCTCCTCGGTGGGTCGGTGGCCTTCGAGGGGGCGCTCTTCGCGGTGGCCGCCTGTTTCGCGGTGATGATGGGGGTCGGCTGGCACACCCGGATCGCGACGGTGGCGTCGTGGGTGCTCACCACCTCGCTCCACGCGCGCAATTTCTTCCTGCTGCTGGGCGGCGACGACGAGCTGCGCTGGATGCTCCTGTGGTCGATCTTCCTGCCGACGGGCGAGCGGATGTCGCTCGACGCTCGTCGTCGCGGCGGATCACCGGCGAGCGCCGCCAGCACGGTGCTCTCCGGAGCGACCGTGGGTGTGTGGATTCAGCTCGCGGTGGTCTACGTGTTCGCGGCGCTCGCCAAGACCAGCCCCGAGTGGCGCACCGAGGGCACCGCGATCGCGTACACCTTGCAGCGCGACACGCTGGTCGAGCCGCTGGGCATCTGGCTCCGGCAGCGATCTCCCGGGCTCTTGCGCGGGATGACCCTCGGCACCTGGCGCTTCGAGCTCCTGGGGCCGCTGCTCTTCTTCTCGCCGCTCGCCACCGGGCCGCTTCGCTGCGCGGCGGTGCTGGCGTTCGTTTACTTCCACGTCTCGCTCGGCGCCTGCCTCCGTCTCGGGATCTTTCCGTGGGTGGCGTGCGCGGCGTTGACCGTGGCACTGCCCTCGTGGTTCTGGGAGCGGATCGGGCCGAGGAGAAAAGCGGCGGGCACGGTGCCATCGCGCGCCTCGATCCCCGCGGCGAGCGGTGTCCCACCGATGCTCTCGACACTCTCGAATCACGTCGTGCCCGGGCTGCTCGCCGCGTACGTGCTGGCGCTCAACGTGAACTGGCTGGCTCCCAGGCCTTTCCTGCCCTCTTTCGTCCACACCGTGGCGGCGCGCCTCGAGCTCGACCAGAACTGGGTGCTCTTCGCGCCCGGACCGCGTCACGAGGATCTGAGCTTCGAGTGGTGGGGCATCCTCGCCGACGGCGCCTTGCACCCGGACCTGCTGCAGCTCGGCCGTGGCCCTGGATGGGACACGGTGCGATCTCTCGGCTCCCATGCGCGCTGGGGCTCGTATCGCGACGAGCTGGCGCGTGACCGCTCCGCGAGCTTCCGCGCACCGTGCGCCGAGTGGCTGTGCCAGAGCTTCAACGCGGGCGCGGCACCGGAGAGCCGGCTCGAGCGGCTGGTCTGGGTGGTCGCGAGCCGCGAGCTGCGTCTGGACGGCGCCTCGCCCGAACCGCGCCGCCAGATCCTGATGCAGTACGCGTGTCCCGCCGGAGCGGAGCCCGGGCGGGAGCTGGAGCGAACGTCGGCGCTCCCGTGAGCTTCACGCCGCACCTCGCAGCTCCCGGTCGAGCACCGCTTTGAGACGGCGCTTGTCGATCTTCCCCGAGTCGGTGAACGGCAGCGCGGCGCTGTCGCAGAACCACACCAGGCGCGGCACCTTGTAGGCGGCGAGCTCGCGCTTGAGACGCGCACGCAGCTCGTCGGAAGCGAGCTCGTGGCCGGCCTTGAGCACCACGGCCGCGGCGACGATCTCGCCACGCGTCTCGTCGGGGAGCCCCACGACGTAGGCCTCCTTCACCTCGGCCTGCGCCTGCACCGCAACTTCGACCTCGCGCGGCGTGACGTTGGCGCCACCGGTCTTGATGAGCTCGCCCAAACGCCCCTTGAAGAACAGCACTCCGTCGGCGTCGAAGTAACCCGAGTCGCCGGTGTGGTAGTAGCCGTCGGCGTCGAAAACCTCGTGGTCCTCGACTTTCACGAGCCCTTGCATGACGCCCGGTCCGCGCACGCAGATCTCGCCCAGCTCGCCCGGGCCGAGCGTGGCGCCGCTCGCGGGATCGACGATCTTGTGCTCGAAGCCATGGACCGCGTGGCCGAACGAGCCGCGCAGCGCCTCGGGCAGCTCGCGGTCCATGTTGTCGTAGGTGTGCGGGCCCCCGGTCTCGGTCATGCCGAGCGAGTTGGAGCGCAGCTCGGGATCGCGCGGACGCAACGGCTCGGGCAGGATCGCCCACAGGTTGCCGCTGTGAAGCGAGTCCAACTGGCGGCGCGCGAAGCTCGGGTGCTCGGCCATTCCCTTCGCGTAGTGCGGCCAGCCCACGGCGATCGTGACCCGCTCCCGCTCCAGCGTGTCGAGGGTCTTCTCGGGATCGAACGCGGTCTCGCACACCAGCGTCGCACCCGCGTGCATGCAAGCGAGCAGCGAGTACACGAAACCACCGACCCAGAAGAACGGCATCGGCGAGTACATGCGGTCGTCGGGCCCGATGCGGCGATGCTCGTTCAGGGCGCGGGCGTGGCGCAGCACGCCGCCGTGGGTGTGGATGGCGCCCTTGGGATCGGCGGAGCTCCCCGAGCTGTAGATGATCATCATCGGATCGGCGGGCGAGACGTGCGCCTCGACGATGCGCAGGAAGCGGTCGTCGAGCGCCCGGTTGCCGCGGACTCGCTCGCGCAGCTCTCCCGAGCTCGACGCCGCCCAGCGCCGGTCCGACTCGCCCCACACGTAAACGCGCCGCAGGAAGGGCAGCGACGGGAGCCACAGCTCGGACGAGAGCGCCGCCTCGAGCTCCGGCGCCACCTCCTCGAGGCGCGCTTCGTAATCGTGGCCGAGCAGCCGCGGACGCATGAGCAGCACTGCGCAGTCGGAATGCGCCAGCACCCAGCGCAGCTCGCGCGCTTGATAGAAGGTGTTGATCGGCACCACCACGGCGCCGATGCGCGCGGCCGCCAGCCACGCGATCAGCCAGTCGGGCCCGTTGGGCATCAGCACGCCCACGCGGGTGCCCTTTCCGACGCCCACCGCGAGCAACCCGCGCGCCACGGCACCCGACTCCGCGTCGGCCTCGACGTAGGAGAGCCGGTCCTGCCCGAGGATGAGGAGCGGATGATGTCCGCGCGTGGCCGCCAGGTGGCGGATGAACGCGGGCACGGTCGCGGCGTGATCGAGCTCAATCATCGACGGGCTCCCCCAGGCGAGGCGGCGATCGCACGACGTGCCGGGCGCGGCATCCACCACCAGTCTCGAGTCATTCTCTTGCCACGATTCGTGCCACCAGGAAAAGCAGGCTCTTGCGGGGAGATAGCCATCCACATACGATCCCCCGGGGCTCGCGAGCGTCGGCGCATGCGCGGACGCCGCCGGTTCGATCCAGACGAGCGCTGCAAACCGAGAACACGAGGAACGACGGAATGGCGGTGGACGGACAAGGCCCCCGATTCGAGGTGTCCCTCCCGATTCGCTACTCGCGCGACGGGCGCGCGTGGGGCGAAGGAGTGGTCACGTCGCTCAGCACCACCAATCTCTTCGTCCAGACCACCGCGCTTCCCGACGTCCAGAGCCGGATGTTCTTCTCGATCGGGATGGGGGATAGCACCTATCACGGTGAAGGGCGGGTCACGGCTCATTTGAACCGCGACGTGGGCGGCATGACCGCCTCCGGCTTCGGGCTCAAGTTCGACGAGCCGCCGATGGACCTGCCGGGCGTGATCGCGAAGCTCGAGCGCGTCTACTCCGGCGCCATCGCGATCGACGTCGACGGGCGCTTGATCTGGCCGGTCCCGACCGATCCCGACATCGTGAACGCAGGATCCGACGGCGACGGGCTGACCCTCTGGTCGCACGGCCAGGAGGTCGGCCGCGCAGAGTTTCCCGACGGCGCGGCGCCGGGCGGGCCCAACCAGATGCTGCCCGAGTACTTGCGGATGCTGCGCGAGCTCGCGGGAACGATCGCGACCGCCGAGGCGGATCGGCTGGTGCTCACCTACCGCGGCCGCACCTTGACGCCCACCACCGGGATCCCGACCCGCGTGCTCCACGAGAGCCTGACGGCGCTGGCGCAGGTGGGCGCGAAGGCGGATCCCGCCGCCGGTGGCGGCGCCGCTCCCGACGCAAGCGACACGGCCGACATGTGGACGCTCGATCTGAGCGACCTCGACGAGGCCACCGGCGACGTGGCGCCACCGCCACCTCCACCGCCGCCTGCGCCCGACGACGCGGACGAGGGCCCCACCGAGGTCGAGGTGCTGTGGGAGCACCCGTTTCTGGAGCTGATCTCGGTCCAGATGCGACTCGTGGATGCGCTGCAGCTCGCCGCCTGGCGCTTCCAGCGGCTCGAGCCGGAGCTGCGTGCCGCGCTCGAGCGCGATCGTGCGGTGCTCGAGGGCGTGGGGCTGCGAATGTCGGCCGTCGCCGAAGAGGCCAGCCTCGACGAAGCGCTGAGCCGCGAGATCGCCCACGCGGTGGAGGATCTGGGCGCCTTTCTGCAGCGCTCGGTGTGGCATGCCGCGTCGATCGAGACGGCCGAGGCATCACAGAATGCCTACGAGACCTGGCAGATCGAGAAGGAACGTCTGGCGCGCCAGGCGACGCTCGCGCGCGAGCCCGAGGGACCCAAGAGCGGAGTGCGCAAGGGGGAGCCGCCCAAGAGCGGGGTGCGCAAGGCCGATACCGCCAAGCGCGAGCGCGAGGAGGCGAAGAAACCACCGTCCAAGAGCGAGCCGCGTCCGGCCAAACAGCGGTTGGGCGGCGGCCTGCCCGAGCGGATCCAGGTGAAGCAGAGCACGCTGCTCATCGCCGGGCTGGCGGTGGTGGGCGCCATCACCGGGCTCTACTATGAGTTCCGGACCCAGGATTTCGAGGTCCCCAAGGTCATCGACGTGGCACAGGCACGCACCGAGGTCCAGAAGGTGGCACCTGCGTTCGTGATCCAGGACGCCAAGGTGGAAAAGGGAGTCCTGAAGGTCGTGGTGGCGCCGGAATGGCTGGCCCGGGATCCTGGCGACCGTATCAACGACTTCAGCGCGGTGACCCTGGTGCTCTTCGGAATGAACTTTCGCGAGATCGTCGCGCTGACGCCCGACAACAAGCAGCAGGCGGTCATGCACGACGGCAAGATCTTCGTGCAGGGTGCAGAGGCCGCCGAGCACTGAGTCTCCCTGGGGGCTCTTCGAGCCCGCCGCCCCGTTCGAGGTGAATTCGAACGGGTCCCCACCCCCAAGTCGGCTCGCCTTGCTCGCCGCGCGCCTGCGGCGCGGTGCTTCTGCATCGGCCCACAGCCGCAACGAGGGCAGGAGGCGAGGTCCCTCGCCGATGCGGCGATCGAATCGGATCGCGCGGGCGGTTTGTCAACGCGCTCTCCGCCGGGGTAGAAGCCGAAACGGCATGGGGAACGGGCTGGAGGAAACGCGGCGCGGGGCTTGGGGGCGGCTGGTCGGGTCGCTGGTGCCGGCGGCGCTCCGGACGGGTGGGCCGGACGTCGAGTTCCGGTCGCGGCTCAACGTGTCGTTCGCGATCGTCGCGAGCGGCACGCTGGCCGGCTACACGGTGATTCATGCGGCGCTGGGAGTGGTCCCGCTCGCCGTCGCCGACGCGCTCGCGGCACTCGGCATCGGTCTCATGCCGCTCTGGCTCCGGCTCAGCGGCTCGTTCCTGGTGTCCGCCAACTTCGGGCTGGGCGTGGTGTTCGTGCACGTGATGTTCGTGACCGCCGTGACGGGCGGGCTGGTGGCGCCGTCGCTGCAGTTCGCCACCGCGCTGGTGGTGGGCGCGCTGTTGCTCGCTGGCTCGAGATCCGGGCTTTTCTGGGCGGTGATGAGCGTCCTCGAGGTGTGCGTCTTCTACATGCTCGACCGGCTCGACGTGCGCCTGCCGCAGCTCCAGGACGCCGCCAGCGTGCGCTTCATGTGGATGCCGACCACCATCGGCATCGAGCTGGTGACGCTGGGGCTGGCGCAGCTCTACGAGTCCTTCAAGAACCGCATGCTGGCCGAGCTCTCCGATTCGAATCGGACGCTCGAGCGGCTCAACCAGACACTCGCCGACACCAACGTGGAGCTGGGCGCGGCGCGCGATCAAGCCGAAGCGGCGACCCGGGCCAAGGCGGAATTCCTGGCCAACATGAGCCACGAGATCCGCACCCCGATGAACGCGGTGATCGGCATGACCGGCCTGCTGCTCGACAAGGGGCTCTCCAGCGAGCAGCGCGAGTACGTCGAGACGGTACGCGGCAGCGGCGAGCACCTGCTCACGATCATCAACGAGATCCTCGACTTCTCGAAGATCGAGGCCGGCAAGCTCGAGCTCGAGGAGCACCCGTTCGACGTCGAGCGCTGCGTCGAGGAAGCCGTGGACCTGGTGGCGCTGGCGGCGGCCGAGAAGCGTCTGGAGCTGGCGTTCGCCGTCGATCCCAGCTGTCCGCCGGTCCTGATCGGCGACGCCGGCCGGCTGCGCCAGGTACTGGTCAACTTGCTCAGCAACGCCATCAAGTTCACCCGCGAGGGCGAGGTGGTGGTCGACGTGCGCGGACGGGTGCGCGCCGGCCGGCGCGGCGAGATCGACGTGCGCGTGTCGGACACGGGCATCGGCATCCCGAGCGACCGGCTCGACCGGCTGTTCCTGCCATTCAGCCAGGTCGACGCCTCGACCACCCGCGAGTTCGGCGGCACCGGCCTCGGCCTGGTGCTCTCGAAGCGGCTCTGCGAGCTCATGGACGGATCGATCGGCGTCGAGAGCAGGGTCGGGCGCGGCTCCACGTTCTGGTTCACGGTGCAGGGTGTCCTTCCCGACCCGGGCGCCCCGTCGGCCGCGACGCCGGCGGCCAGCATCGTCACCGGAAAACACGTGCTGATCGTCGATGACAACGCCACCAATCGCCGCATCCTCCACGACTACGCGCGGCTCTGGAAGCTCGAGCCGCACGCCACCGGCGAGCCCGCCGAGGCCCTGCGCTGGATCGACGAGGGCCGGCCCTTCGACGTGGCGCTCCTCGACTTCCAGATGCCGCACATGGACGGCGTCATGCTGGGCGGCGAGCTGCGGAAACGCCGCGACGCCCGATCGTTGCCCATGGCGCTGCTCACCTCGGTGGGCTCGGGCGCCAGCGAGGCTCGCGCGCGCGCCGTCACGTTCGAGGCCTTCCTCACCAAGCCGCTCAAGCCCGCGCTGCTGCTCGACGTGGTCTCACGGCTCCTCGGCGCGACGCCGGTCCACGAGCACGAGACCAGCACCCGGCACGTCCCGATCGACATCGACCTCGGCCGCCGCCACCCGCTGCGGGTGCTGCTGGTCGAGGACAACCGGGTCAACCAGAAGGTCGCGGTGAGCCTGCTCGAAAAGCTCGGCTATCAAGCGGACCTCGCCGGCGACGGCCGCGAGGCCCTCGAATGCCTGACGCGCATGTCCTACGACCTGGTGCTGATGGACGTGCAGATGCCCGAGATGGACGGCTTCGAGGCGACCCGCGAGATCTGCCGCCGCTGGCCGGGCGGTGCGCGGCCGCACATCGTCGCCATGACCGCCAACGCGATGGCCGGCGATCGCGAGCGCTGCGTCGAGGCCGGCATGAACGACTACATCTCGAAGCCGGTGCGGATCGACGAGCTGGCCGCGGCCTTGTCTCGTTGCCCAGCGGCCTCCCGGTAGCCGGGGCCGGGCGATTCGAGGGTGGCCTCGAGCGGCTGAAGCGGGCCGCTTGTGGAGAGTTTTCTTGACTTGCCCCTCGAAACCCCGTACGACCGCCGGATGGGCGACGGCATTCGTCGCTCTAAAGGAGTGCACGAAAGCGTCTCGTACGCCTCGGAGTGCTCCAGGAAGAACAGGGCACATGTCGAACCGAGGCGAGCTGCATTCGAGCTGGAAATCGCTGGGCTTCACCGTCGCCGGACTGGTACTGCTGCTTGCGTCGGGCGCTTGCTCGTCGCCGGCCAGCAAGGCGCTCAAGGAGTGCAAGGCCGCTTGCCCGATGGCGGTCCTGACGGCGTGCGGCGGGAGTGGCAAGGAGTACGACAACTCGTGCCTCGCGAAGTGCGCCGGTGAGACGCAGATCGACGAGGGGAACTGCTCGGTGGCCGCGGCCAAGGCCAAGAAGACCGGCGGCTGATCTCGCGCTGAATCCGAGCCCCCGGTTGTCGCGGCGCGCTTGCGTCACGACAACCGGGTGTTCAACCCGCCGGCGCATCGCGCACCATCACCATGCCGAAGATCGTGGTGGTGTAGAAGGCCCCGCCGTCTGGATGCAGGAAGAGTGAACCGGCCCAGTTGTTGAAGCCCTGCCCCGCGCCGGCTCGCACGCGATACACGGTCTCGCCACTCGTCAGGTCCACGGCCGAGAGGTACCACTGGGTGACCGCATCCGCGGGATCTCGGAAGTACGTGTAGAGGAGCCCCGCGCCGAGCGACGCCTTCGCGACGTTGATGCCGCGGGTGGGATTGGTCCACACGGTCTTGCAGCGGTAGCCGCCGTCCGGTTCGCGGATCGCGTCGACGCGCGTGAGCCCGGGCTCGGGATTCGAGACCGGGAACGAGCCCGAGCTCCAGTTGTTCTCGACGATCGCGGAAAACTCGCCCGTGGGGGCGCCAGCCCGGTCCGCGTGCTCGAGCTCGACGGCGCTCACGTCGGTGGCGCTCTGCCCGTCGCCGAAGAGCGGCTCGCTGCACCCGAGCGCGCCGTCGCTGCGCCGCACGAAGAGCACGTGAATGCGCGGCTCGGCGTTGTCGGTGATCACCACCAGCCCATCGGTGCCGCCCACCAGCGACACGGAAGTGCCGGTGCCGCGCGAGATGAGCCCAGGTTTCATCGCGGGGCCACGGTCGTAGGGCGTGCGCCAGTCGGTGACCACCTCTCCGTTCGCGCCGGCGCTGAAACGGTAGAGCGCGCGGTCGGAGGCGATGAAGATCCCGTCCTCGCCCACCGCGAACGAGTTCTCGACGATCTCGGGACCGGCGTCGCCGGCGAGGCGCAGCTCCGCGATGGCACCGGTCTCGACGTCGACCGTGCCCACCATTCCCGAGGTGGTCGCGTACCAGTAGCGGCGGCCGTTCCACTCCGGCAGCACCCACGCGACGCTGTCGCGCTGCGGCCAGTCGAGCTTGACCACGTGCTCGTGAAGGTCGTAGCTCCGGACCGAGCGGATGCCGCTCGCCGGGTCGTCCGGGATCTGCACCACCTCGATGGAGTTCTCGGTGGTGGGGACCACGGCGCGATCGCGCTCGTCCAGGTAGAAGTACATGCCCGCGCCGATGTACTTCCACGGTGCGACACCCTCGAGCGGGAAGGACCAGGGACGCGGCGGCAGCGAGTACGAGGCGAGCTTGACCAGCGTGTGCGCGTCGAGGAGCTGCACCCAGAACTCGCGGCCGTTGCCGTAGACGCCCACCAGTCGCTTCTTCCGGTCGAACGCCATCGTTCCGTAGCCGCCGAAGCCCTCCGAGCGGGTCACGATCTCGGGATCGATCCCCAGCGGCCCAGGCGCCGCGGCGGTGTCGGTCATCGACGCGTCATCGTGCATGTTGCTCCCTGGATTGGCGGCCATGAACGGATGCTGCGGCGGCGGCACCGCGCGCACCGGCTCCGCGAAGTCGACCGGATGGAAGCGCTCGACCTGGCCGCCCGGCCGCGCCGGCGAAGGCATCTCGCCGGGGGGCGGCGAGATCAGGCGCCAGATCTCCCGCGGGTAGAAGAGCCAGCTCGGCACGGGGCGCGGGGCGCGGCCGATGTCGTCGTGCGCGCAGCTCGCGAGCGCAACCAACGACGCCAGCACGAGTGACGTCACCTGGAGGGACCGGTTCGCGCCGGTCCGCGGTTCCTCGCGATCGAGCGCTCGCGCGCGAGGGACCGCGCGCGCGCCAGCCTGTCTGGAGGCCCACCGGTCCCTCGGTGGGCAGGGATCGATCGAGGCCCTCACGTCGAGCCCCCGAGCCTCGGATATCGCCATGCGTCGAGCGCGAATTCCCAGCGGCCGTTGACCTTCGCGACGACCGAGGCGTCGACTCGGTACTGGTTCTTGCGGAAGCTTCCGAGCGACGCGAGATACGCCTCGATGGCGGGCGCCGCGGTCTCGAAGCCATCGAGACCGAGCTCCCCGTAGATCCGCGCCATTTCCCCCATCGGCCGCGCCTCCAGGTCCTCGTAGCGTGTTTCGGCGAGGTTTCCAGCGGGAATGAGCGTTCGATCCTCCAGGTACTTGCGCATCATGCGCTCGAACACGGCGAGCACGGCTTCCTCGATCTCGCCCTCGCTCGCGCGCTGAAGCTGCGATTTGGCGAGCACCACGCGGTAGATCCCGAGGGTCGACGGCAGCACCCGGTACGGGTCGCGTACGATGTGCACGAACCGGGCATCCGGGAAGAGCTCGAGAAGCGCGGGGATTCGCCCGGTGTTGGTGGGATCCTTGAGCACCAGGCGCTTCCCGCCGCAGCGCAGCGTCGCGGTCCTGAGCAGCCGCAGATAGGCGGCGGTCCACTCGCGTCTTTCCAGCGCGGAGAGACCGCACAGGAATCCGTAGCGCTCGATCCATTCGCGCGCCTGGTGCGGCAGCGTGAACGCATGGAGCGACGCCCACGGCGTCAGGTTGGCGAGCGCGAACGCCTCCTCCTGGGGCGCGTCCAGATCGAGCGGCATGTTGTCGATCTCGCGGGTGGGGTGGCTGGTGCCGAGCTGGCGCGCGAGCCACGGCTTCACGCGCCGCTCGGTACCCAGGACGAACCCCGGCACCATCGCCTGGAAGGTCGAGATGCAGCCGAAACGAGGGTCCTGCGCCAGCAGGTTGAGCAGGTGCGTGGTGCCGGTGCGCCAGTGGCCGAGCACGAAGACCGGCGACGGATCGACCCGGGTGGCGTCGATCGCGCGGCCGAAACGCAGCCGCTCGACGGCGCGCAGCGGGCTGGTGGCGAGTGTCGTGAGGCCGACCGCCGCCACCCGCGGCCAGAACTCGCGATCGATGCGGTCGGCGCGCGCCACCAGTCGCATCCACGCCCGAAACGAGCCCAGCGCCGCGGGATGCTCGAACCAGTTGGTCATGACCGGCTGCGGAGCGAACCACCGGGCCGGATCACACGCAAGGGTGGAGGCCGATCGAGCGCTCGCGCGCGAGGGACCACGCGCGCTCCAGGACGGACGATCGGCGCGACTCGAGGCCCACCGGCGCGCCCTGTCTGGAGGCCCGCCGGTCCCTCGGCGGGCAGCGCTCGATTGCCGAGCAGAACGCCTTGAATTCGCCGTCGCTGCGGGCTAGGTAACGGTGTTTTCTCCGCATCCGAACGTGGTCCCGAAGGAACCCGATTCCAGGGGGTTGCCCGAAATGCGCTTCTACGAATTCGAGTCCAAGAAAATCCTCAAGAAAAACGGCATCCCGACCGTCGAGGGCAGCCCGGCGGCCACGGCCGCGGACGCGGAGCGAGTGGCGAAGGAGCTGGGCGGTGCGGTGGTGGTGAAGGCGCAGGTGCTGTCGCCCTCGCTGCAAACCACGGCCCACAAGCCCGCCGGAAGCGCGGCCGAGGCGGCCACGGCCGCCACCGAGCTCTTGGCCCTCGACGACGGTGGACGCAAGCCCAAAGGAGTGCTGGTCGAGAAAGCGGCGAATGTGAGCGCCGCCACCTACAGCCTCGCGATCACCTACGACGGGGTCGCCAAGCGGCCGGTGATGATCGGCGCGGCGCAGGCCGGCAACGTCGAGGACCTCGCGGACACCGAGCCCGGCAAGGTGTTCCGCCGTCATTTCTCGGCGCTCTTCCCGTTCTCGACCTATCTCGCGAAGGAGCTGGCGTCGGACCTCGGGGCCCCGAGCGGCGACGTCTCGGCGCTCACCAACGTGATCGCCCGTCTCGCCCAGCTCTTCCTCAAGCACGACCTCACCCAGGCCAACGTCTCGCGGCTGGTGCGTGCCGACGACGGCAAGTTCGTGGCCGTCGACTGCTACATGGACATGGAGGTCGAGGGCCGCGCACGCAACAAGGCGCTGCTCGAGGAGCTGGGCATCGCCCTCGACGACAAGCGTCTGGTGCGCGAGCCGACCGCGTTCGAGATGGAAGGCGCCGCGATCGACGCCGAGGACCCGCGCGGCGTCGCGGGACCGGTGGTCGAGTTCGACGGCAACATCGGCCTGGTGATCGGCGCCGGCGGCGGGTCGCTCACCATCACCGACGCGGTGCGCCGGGCCGGTGGCCGCCCCGCGAACTACGCGGCGATCGGCGGCAATCCGAGCGTCGGCAAGACCGAGCGGCTCACCAAGCTGGTGCTCTCGAAGCCCGGCGTCACCAAGATCGCGGTGATCTCGAACGTGGTGTCGAACACCCGCGCCGACCTCGTGGCACGCGGCGTGATCAAGGGTGTCAAGGCGCTGGGATTCGAGCCCAAGGACAAGATCGCGGTCTTCCGCGTGCCGGGTGCGTGGGAAGCGGACGCGGCCAAGATCCTCACCAAGTACGGGATCGACTACTGCGACCGCACGGTGTCGATCAGCGAAGCGGCGCAGCGCGCGGTCGACAAGATCGGCAAGTGATCGAGGCACTGCAGTCATCGAGGGCACGCCGGTAAGCGAGGGAGAGCTCATGGCCGTTCTGGTTCACAAGGACTTCCAGTTCATCGTCCAGGGCATCACCGGACGCGAGGCGCTCAACTTCACGCGCGAGTGCCTCGAGTACGGCTCGAAGATCGTGGGCGGCGTGACGCCGGGCAAAGGCGGGCGCGAGGTGTACGGCGTCCCCGTCTACGACACGGTGCGCGAGATCACCAAGAAGACGCGGGTCGACGGCAGCGTGATCACGGTGCCGCACCAGTTCACACCGGACGCGGCGTACGAAGCGATCGACGCGGGGATCAAGCTCCTGGTGATCATCACCGAGGGCATCCCGCGTCGCGACGCGGCGGCGGTGGTCGAGTACGCCGAGCTGCGCGGCGCGCGGGTGATCGGCCCCAACTGCCTGGGCCTCATCGTCCCCGAGGTGTGCCGCTTCGGCAGTCTCGGCGGACCGGCGGTCGACTGCCGCAAGGCGTTCAAGCCGGGAATCGTGGGCGTGATGTCGCGCTCGGGCGGCATGACCACCGAGATCTGCAACGCGCTCTCGGGCGCGGGGCTCGGCGAGTCGACCGCGATCTCGATCGGCGGCGATCCGGTGATCGGCTCGACCTACGCCGACCTCATGCCGTTCTTCGAGGCGGATCCCGAGACCAAAGCGGTCGTCATCTATTCCGAACCGGGCGGCTCGTCGGAAGCCGAGCTCGCCAAATGGTCGGTCGACAACAAGAGCCGCCTGCCGATCGTGGCGTTCGTGTCGGGGCGCTTCATGGACGACATCCCCGGCATGAGCTTCGGCCACGCCGGCACGGTGGTCGAGAAGAAGATGGACTCCCCGGCCGACAAGATCCGCCGCATGCGCGCCGCCGGCATCTCGGTGGCCGACCAGATCGGCGACATCCCGCGGCTGGTCAAAGAGCGATTGGCGGGCGCGAAGGCTTGATGTAGCGCGAGGAGAAGACGACCATGGCCATGTTCATTCAGGTAGATGTGAAGGACGACGTCGTCCGCAAGACCGCGGGGCTCGCGCCCAAGCTGGTCGAGATGTGCCCCGTCAAGATCTTCGCGCTCACGGCGGACAAGAGCTCGGTGACGACCGTCGAGAAGAACCTCGACGAGTGCACGCTCTGCGACCTGTGCATGCAGGCTTCGCCCGAAGGCGTGAAGGTCGTGAAGCTCTACTGAACGGAGCCCGCCATGCATCGCCACCCCAGAGATTTCTTCGCGCCGCGGGCGCTCGGCGCGCCGCCGCCTCCGCGCGAAATTCCGTTCAAGCCGTCACGGATGATCCATTTCTTCGACCCGTCGAACGCCAAGATGGCGGCGAAGGTGCCGGAGATCGCGAAGCAAGTGGACATCCTGCTCGGGAACCTCGAGGACGCGATCCAGGCCGACCGCAAGATCGAGGCACGCGAAGGCCTGGTGAAGATCGCCAAGGCGACCGAGTTCGGCGACACGCAGCTCTGGACCCGTGTGAACAGTCTCGACAGCCCGTGGTTCCTCGACGACCTGACGCGGCTGGTGAGCGAGATCGGCGACAAGCTCGAAGTCGTCATGATCCCCAAGGTCACCGGCCCGTGGGACATCCACTTCGTCGATCAGCTCCTCGCACAGCTCGAAGCGAAAGCGGGGACCAAGCGCGCGATCCTCATTCACGCGATCCTGGAAACCGCCGAGGGTGTGAAGAACGTCGAGGAAATCTGCTTCGCGAGCCCACGGCTCCAAGGCGTGAGCCTGGGACCCGCGGACCTCGCGGCCTCACGGCGCATGAAGACCACGCGCGTCGGCGGCGGGCATCCCGGCTACCTGGTGCGCGCCGACATGGACGACAAGGATCCCGCGGCACCGCGCGCGGTCGCACAGCAAGACCTCTGGCATTACACGATTTCGAAGATGGTCGATGCCTGTGTCGCCGCCGGCGCGCTGCCCTTCTACGGCCCGTTCGGCCACATCACCGACGACCTGGGCTGCGAAGACCAGTTCCGGAACGCGTTCCTGATGGGCTGTGTGGGCGCGTGGTCGCTCCACCCCAAGCAGATCGCCATCGCCAAGCGCGTCTTCAGCCCGCCGGTCGACGACGTGCTCTTCGCCAAGAAGGTGATCGATCAGATGGGCGACGGCACCGGCACCGTGATGATCGACGGCCGCATGCAGGACGACGCCACCGTGAAGCAGTGCAAGGTCATCGTGAGCCTCGCCAGGATGCTGGCCCGCAAGGATGCCGACCTCGCGGGGTCCTACCAGTTCAACGCCGACCAGTTGCAGTGACCGCGAGCGCCGGGTGATTCTGGCCCGCATGTCGCCAAGCGCGCCCTACCCGGCTTCGACCGGCGCGGTCGGAGGGACGCGGTCCCTCGCGTCCGCTGCGTCCAATCGCAGCCAAGCGTTTCGACTGCAAGAGACCGCAACCCTCCGGGCGAGCGCCGCCCTGCTCCTGCTGCTGGTTTCGCTCGCCCACTGCACCGGCAGCGGCAGCTCGTCCTTCGACGAACCGCCCGGAGCCAAGGTCCTTTACGACCTGAGCGCCGTCCCGCCCTTCTTCAACCTGCCGTGGCCCTCCGATTCGCGCCTCCACGACGACGGCACGGTCGACATCAGCACCTTCCCCAATCCCAAGCATCTGGGCGGCATCGATCAGATGATCGATCTCGCCGGCAAGCAGATCCACGACTCTCGCCGAGCGGCGTCGTCTACTTCCGCTTCGACCAATCCATCGCGGGTATCGAGCCGCTTCCCGATCCGCTGCTCGCCACGCAAACGCCGTCGCCCTACTTCCTGGTCAACATCGGCACGGGTCCGCTGCACGGCAAGCGTGCCGCGGTTTGGCTCGACTACCACGACGGCGCCGACACCTATCGTCCCGGCCAGCTGCTCTCGATGCTGCCCGTTTCCGGCGATCTGCTGGACCGGAACCAGACCTACGCCGCGGTGGTGCTGCGAGACACCTTCATCCACCCCGGTGACGTCGCCCAGAGCGCCACCTTGCACGCGCTGCTCCACGGGCGCTCACCGGGCGGCGAAACCGGTGCCAAGCTCGCGAGCATGTTCGCGCCGCTCAACGCGTACCTGAAGGAAGCCGGTATCGACGCCAGCGACGTGATCGGCGCCACCGTGTTCTCGACCGGCGATCGCACCACGCGCCTCCAGAACTTCGTCCATCAGGCCGAGGCGCTTCCCGCGGTCGCTCTCGACGCACCGGTGCAGCCCTTCTACGACCACCCGGCTTATTGCGCGGTCAACGGCACGTATCACGCGCCCGAGTACCAGGACGGCACGCCGCCGTTTCTCACGTCGGGCGGCGTGATCCAGACCCGCGGCGACGACGACACCCTCGTCGAGCAGCGCCGCGACCAGGTGCCGTTCGTCGTGACGTTCCCGAAGGGCAAGATGCCGGCCGCGGGATTCCCGCTCTACCTCTACGTCCACGGCACCGGCGGCTCGTCGGACCAGGTGGTGTCGCGCGGACCGGTGCTGAGCTTGGGGGGCGATCCGGTTTACGGCGAAGGTCCGGGCTATGTCGTCGCGCTACGCGGCTACGGCGCCGGCTGCTCGGCCGGCTCGCTCAACCCCGAGCGCATCGGCGATCTCTCGGCCGGTGGCTACATCGCCTACGACTTCACCCGCCCGTACGCGATGCGCGACAACTTCGCGCAGATGATCCTCGATCAGATCGAGTTCCTGAAGGTGCTGCTGGCGCTGCACGTCGACCCGTCCACTTGCAGCGGCGTCGACGCTTCCGCGTCGCCCGACGGGCAGATCCGCTTCGACCCGAGCCGCACCGTGATCGCCGGCCACAGCCTGGGCTCCTACCTCACCGGCATGCTCGCGTCGCTCCACGACGGCTGGCTCGCGGCGGTGCTCTCGGGCGCCGGCGGCGGCTGGGGCGAGTTCGCGCTCGGTCCGCAGGATCCGCCGCTGGCCTCGATCATCGAGCTCTACCTGGGCATGAGCGGCGACGAGCACCTCGACCTCTACCACCCGGTGATCTCGGTCTTCGACCTCACGGTCGGCGAAGCCGACAACGTCCACTACGTGCGCCGCATCCTCACCGACCCACCCGAAGGACGGCACATTCCGCACGTGCTGGTGATCGAGGGCACCTTCGACTTGCAGACCACCGCCAATCTGCAGCGCGGTCTGGTAGCCGCGATCGGCGTCGACATGCTGGGCGACAGCCAGTCGACCGATCCGTACCAGGAGCTCGAGGACGCGATTCGCATCGCGGGAAACAAAATCCTCACCACCGAGCCGGTGCGCGGCAACAAGACCCGTCCCGATGGCTCACCGCTCACCTACGCCGTGGTCCGCTACGCCAAGGATCCCTACAAGGAAGGCCACTACGTCCCCTTCCAGCGCGACGACGCCAAGCACGACTACGGCTGCTTCGTGCAGACCCTGCTCTCCGATCCGGCCGGCGTCCCGAGCATCATCCGCGGCAGCACCTTCAACGGACCGTGCCCCTGAGTGGGGTCGGCCGGCGCCTCCCGACGAGAAGGGGTTCGAGACCTACAGCTCTTCCGTCGAGCACTTGGCGTAGCGTCCCTCCGCCATGAGATCCCATCCACTGCGCACCCTGCTCCCGGTCGTCGCAGTCTTCTCCGCCCTCGCCTTCGGTGCGCGCGCGGCCGATTCGTCCTACGACCCACTCGCGATTCCCGCTTCGTTCGCGCCGCGGACCCTCGATCTCACCGTTCGTGACGAGAGCCGGAAGCGCGACATCCCGGTTCGCGTCTATCTCCCGGCCGCGACGCTAGCCGCGCCAGTGGTGCTCTTCAGCCACGGATTGGGCGGCTCGCGCGCGGGGAGCGCCTATCTCGGCGACCACTGGTCGGGCCGCGGCTACGTAGCCGTGTTCCTCCAGCATCCGGGCAGCGACGAATCGGTGTGGAGGAGCGAGCAGCCGGCCGAGCGAATGGCCGCGCTCGAGCAGGCGGCGAACCTGGAGAACTTCTTCCTGCGGGTCAGCGACGTGCGCGCGGTGCTCGATCAGCTCGGCCGCTGGAACGCCGACGCCGACTCTGAGCTCGCGGGACGACTGGACCTCGACCACGTCGGGATGTCGGGGCATTCCTTCGGCGCGGTGACCACGGAAGCCGTGAGCGGCGAGCACTTCCCCGCGGGCGAGCTGACCGAATCCCGCATCAAGGCCGCCGTGGTGATGAGCCCGAGCACTCCGCACCGTGGCACCCCCGAGGAGGCCTTCGGCGCGGTGAGCCTGCCCTGGATGTTGATGACCGGGACGAAGGACCTCGCGCCGATCGGTCAGGCCGACATGAAATCGCGGCTCGGCGTGTATCCGGCGCTTCCGGCCGGTGGGAAGTACGAGGTGGTGCTCGATCGCGCCGAGCATTCGGCATTCACCGACCGCGCGCTGCCCGGCGACCGAGAGCCACGCAACCCCAATCACCACCGGGTCATCCTGGCGCTCAGCACCGCGTTCTGGGACGCCTACCTCCGCGGCGACGCCGCCGCCAAAGCCTGGCTCGACGGCGACGGCCCCCGCTCGATGCTCGAGCCGCAGGACCGCTGGCAGCGAAAATAGAACGGTACCGCCGCGGTCGATTCGGCTTGCGTGTGTGGGGCTTCCCGTGGTGAGAATTCCGCCGCTGGATGTTGCTTCGGTCACCACCCAACCCGAAAGGAGAGCGGACATGCGACGAGCTTGGTTTCTGGTGCCGGCCCTGGTGCTGATGGCGTGCGTGAGCTCGGCTCGAGCGCAGGATGCGGCGAAGGTCGATCCCAAACACTACAAGGTCGAGTTCGAGAACGATCAGGTACGCGTGCTGCGAATCAACTACGGTCCCCACGAGAAGTCCGTGATGCACTCGCACCCCAACTCCGTCGCGACGTTCCTGACCGACGGGCACGTGCAGTTCACGATGCCCGACGGCACCAAGAAGGAAGCGTCGGTGAAGGCCGGCCAGATCATGTGGGAGGACGCCGGTCCGCACTTGCCGGAGAACCTGGGAGACGCCCCGTTCGAGCTGGTGCTGGTCGAGCTCAAGACTCCCGCCGCTGCCGCCGCCGCGACGAAGTAGCCGAAAGCCGGCGAGCTTCGCCTGGACGGGCGCTTCATCCGTCCAGGCGAAGCTCGCGATCGATGCCGGCCCGGATGGCGTCGAGCGCCGGGCGGCGCACCCGCTCCTTGGTGCCGGCGTGGGCGCTGCGATCGATCGTGGTGAGGCGGCGGGCTTCTTGGGCGGCCACGTCGAGCACCTCCGCGGGATCGACGAGGCGGTCGAGGAAACCGGCCACCAGCGCCTGCTCCGGCGGATAGAGCGTGCCGGTCAAGGTCGCGTGATGGAACCACGGCGTCGAAAGCCGGGCGCGCGAGATCTCGACGCCGTAGATGGGGATCGTGAGGCCGATCGCCACCTCGTTGAGGCCGATCTTGAACGGGCCGGCCGCGCCGATCCGCACGTCGGCGGCGAGCATCACGAAGGCGCCCTGTGCCACGCAGTGCCCGTTGCACGCCACCACGACCGGCCGTGGGAAGCCGAAGATCCGCTCCACCAGCTCGGCGCCGGCGCGCAGCGTGCGCAGGATCTCGTCGCGCGAGCGGGCGAACATGTTGCGGTCGAAGCCGCCCGAGAAGGTGCGCTCGCGTCCGGTGAGCAGCACCACGGCGCCGTCGGTTTCCGCCCGGTCGAACGCCGCGCGCAGCTCGCCGAGCATCGCGTCGGTCATGAGGTTGGCCTTGCCGTCGTCCATCGCGAGGGTGGCGATGCCGTCGGCGAGCGAGTACGTGACGAGCGCTGGCGTGGTCATGAGCGGGCCTCCTTCGGGGATCGGGATCGGGGTCGAGAGCTGTGGGGCTTGCGGGCGGTGAGAGTCGCGGCGAGGCCGGCGAGGGCTGCCCGCTCCAGGGTGCGAGCGAGCGCGCGGGGAGGGATCGAGACGCTGCCCCGCGTCCACTGGCGGCCGTACTCCTGAGCCGGTCCGATGCAGATCGCCTGCGCGACCGGACGCGGGAGCGGCACCACGAGACCCGCGCCGGCGGCGCGGACGAAGAGCGCGTCGAGAGCGGCGTAGAAGGCGCCGTTGTGGACCGCGAGCGGCGCCGCGGCTTCCGCCATCACCTCGTCGGGAAGGGTCGAGAAGAGATACCGGGCGAGGTCGCGGTGATCCTCGATCCAGGCGAGGTGGGTCGCGATCCAGGCACCGATCGCCGCCTCGGGCTCGCGCGCCGCGCCGATCGCCGCGGTGGCGGCGCCCTGGTAGGCGGCCATGCCCTCGACGTAGACCGCGGCGGCGAGGGCCGGCTTCGACGGGAAGGCGTGGAACATGCTGCCGCTCGAGAGCCCGAGCGCGTCGCGCACTGCCGCGACGGTGAAGGCCGCGTAGCCGACCTGGGTGAGCTGGCGCGCGGCCTCGGCGACGATGCGGGATCGGGTGGTGGCGAACACTAGAGCCTGACTCTAGAGCGAGACTCTATGAAGGCGCAAACCGGTGGTCGAGCGCGACCGGTCGCGGCACGCCGGAGGCTGGCGCGCTCCATCGGAGCCCGCCGGTCCCCGGCGAGCGGCGGACAAAGCGCGCTTCACCAGCTCGGGTCGATGAAGCCGAAGTAGCGGCCCATCCAGTAGGCGAGCAGGTAGTCGGCGGGCTGGGCGATCTCGGTGGGGTCGGCGGTGCAGTCCTGGTGCTCGTAAGGGATCGCCCACCAGGTGAAGTTCCGCGGGCAGCGCTCCCAGACCGGCACCGCGTCGTGAGTGAGGAACACACCGTCGAAGCGGCTCTCGCAGGAAAGGTCCGTGGGGAAGAGGTCCTCGCCCACGTGAAGCTCGGGCCGCGCCTTCGATTCGGGGAACTCGCGCAATGCGCAGACGCCCGTGTGGACGGCGTCGTAGTCGGGGCCGGTCGAGCCCGGTCCTTCGCTCTTCATGGCCGCCTCGACGAACGACCAGGCGGCGTTCCCTTGGCGAGCCATCTCACGAATGTTGTCGTGGTTCCGGTACATCTTGTTCTCGAGGAAGCTCTGGAGCTCGGCGCGCGTGGACGGGTCTTGCTCGTACCAGACGAGGGTCAGGATCGCGCTGAACTCCATCCCCAAGTTGTTCCAGTTCGACATGCAGGCGTCGTGACCGACGTAGAGGCCGGTGGCGTTCAGCCAGTAGGTGTAGGGCTTCTCGACGCTCGGGAAGCGCTGGATGCAGTTGGTGGGGCCGCTCTTCTGCAGCAGACAGTCGTCGTAGAACTGCCGGAGGTCGGCGCGACCCGAAGCGACCGCGCCGATCTTGACGTGGTTTAGCCCCAAGATCGCGTTGAAGTCGGGAAAGTCGTCGATCGCGGTGGGCCAGAGCCGGCCGTGCTCGGTGATGCGGCCGTCCCAGTCGATGAACACCATGCGGTTCCGCATCAGGTGGTCGGCCACCTGCTCGGCGAGCGCCTCGGCGCGCGCGTGGATCCCCGGATCGTCGACCAGCTTGAGGAGCGTGCCGAGCCCCATCATGTGGCCCGCGTATTCGTCCTTGGAGACGTTGTCGAGCCAGCAATAGCCCGCGTACTCGGCGGGAACCTTGTGGCTGGTGCGGGTGAACGCGGCCGCGGTGGGGTCGTAGACCAGCACCGTGCCGTCGGTGTCGATCTTCACCCACTTGTTGTCGTCCTTCTCGACGTCGGGGATGTAGGCCGACGGATCGGTGGGGCACGCCATCCCGGTGAGCCCTGGCGTGATGTACTCGCGGGTGAAGACGCCGGGGTCGCCGGTGATCTTCATGCCGCGCTCGAAGCCGTCCATCAGCACCCGGAGGTGGTCGAGGACGCCCGGCTCGCGGGTGACGGCGTAGCGGAACGCCTGCGAGGCGATGTAGAGGCCGGTCCAGAGGCCGTCGTTTTCCTGCGGGTGCCAGTCGATCACGTCCGTCTCGGTGGCGGTGGCGTCGGTCAGGCCGGCGCGCACCGTGACGTCGTGGACCCGGTCGTCTCCCGGGTGGACGTGCAGCACCTCGCCCAGCCGATCGAGGCGCGCGGCCTTGTCGGCAAGCGACGTGGTGGTGGCGTGCGGGTCGTCGGTGCAAGCGTCGAACGAGGGCGATCCGTAGCGCCAGGAATCGACGCACGACACGGCCGTATTCGATGGATCGCCCGCGGCCGCCGAGGCTTCACACAGCTGACCCTGGTCGGTCATGCACGCGTCGGCCGGCTGCCAGGCACCCGCGACACACTCCTCGATCGAGAGGGCGTCGGCGCTGCAACGTCGCGCTCCGGCGGTGCACAGGGGCTTCGGACCGCCTCCCTGCGAGCAGGCGGCGGCGACGAGCGGAAGCACCCACACCAGCCACGGAGCGAGCCCCCGGAGTCGTCGCGAGGGAGGGCGCCCGGGCCTTCGGCGCTCCTCCCGCGCCGCCGACGAGCTCGCGCACGCGCGGACCGGCGGGAGCCGGTCCCTCCCTACCTCGGGTGACGCCCTCGTCGTCATCGGTTTCGCGGACTCGCCAGGAACGGGTCGACCACGGCATTCTAGATGGTGAGGCTATGGCCACCGATACCCTTTTCAGCAAGTCTCGGTCGGCCCGGACCGTTCGCGGGCAGCTTTCGCGGCCACAGCTGCTCAGGCTCGCGATCGGGTTCACGATCGTGCAGCTCCTGGCGGCGTGGTCGATGGACGAGATCAGCCAGAGCGCCGATCTGCGCCGGGCTTTCCACTGGGGATGGCTGGTCGCGGCGGAAACGGCCGCGGCGCTGGTGCTGGGTGCCGCGGCGGGCGTGGGGATCGCGGTGCTGATCCGGCGCTCACCGCCTTTCGGCACCATTGCCGAGCGCGTGGTGCCACTCGCGGACTGGGAGAGCTTCCGGCCGCTCGATTACGTGACCATCGCCGTGTGCGCCGGATTGGGCGAGGAAGTGCTGTTCCGGGGCGCGATCCAGCCGGTGGTGGGGGTCGTGATCCAGGCGGTGCTGTTCGGGCTGGTGCACTGGACCTGCCGGGCGCACGTCGGGATCGCCGTCACGGCGGGGCTCGCGTTCGGGCTGGTGGTGCAGCTCTCGGGCAGCCTGTGGCCGGGCATCGCCGCGCACTTCGCCGTCGATCTCACCACCGGACTGGCGCTCGGCGAGGCCTTGCGACGTGGTTGGATCGACCACGCCGGGCGCTTCGCCGCGCCGACGCCGGCCTCGACCTCGACGTCCGTGTCGGCGTCACCGGCGATGTGACGCCGCGGCCGCGCGGAAGCGCGGCCCTCGAGGCCAATCGAAGGCGATGTCAGGCTGGGGCCGCGAGGAGCCGCAGCGCTCCGGCGAAGCGGGCTACTCCGTCACGGTCCAGGTGGCGCCGCCGTTGAGCAACCCGCGGAGGTCGCCCTCGCCGCGCTTGGCCTTCGCTTCCTGAACCTGGCCGCGGATCAGGTCGCCGTAGATCGGGCGCTCGATCGCGCGGAACACACCCATCGGCTCCGGGAAGAGCGGGTGCTCGAGGCGGCTCATCATGTACGCGAGCACACCACTCGCCTGCTTCTCGTCGTGGACCACGAGATCGCTCTCGCTGACACCGTCGCCGAGCTTCACGACCTCGAGCTGGCCGTCCTTGAAGCGCAGTCCCTTGTCCCGGTCCTTGCCGTAGACGAGCGGCTTGCCATGCTCGAGCGACAGCACGCTGTCGTCCCTGGTTTCCTTGTCGGTCGCGTAGGCGAACGCTTCGTCGTTGAAAATGTTGCAGTTCTGGTAGATCTCGACGAACGCCGAGCCCCGGTGGGCCGCGGCTCGCCGGATGACTTCCTCGAGGTGCTTGGTGTGCACGTCGACGGTGCGCGCCACGAACGTGGCCTCGGCGCCTAGCGCCAGCGCGATCGGATGCAACGGCTCGTCGATGTTTCCCCAGGGTGTCGACTTGGTCTTCTTGCCGAACTCGGAGGTGGGCGAAACCTGCCCCTTGGTCAGACCGTAGATGCGGTTGTTGAAGAGCAGGATCTTGACGTCGACGTTCCGGCGCAGGGTGTGGATCAGGTGGTTGCCGCCGATCGAGAGCGCGTCGCCGTCGCCCGTCACGATCCACACCGTGAGATCCGGGCGCGCCGCCTTGAGGCCGGTGGCGATCGCCGGCGCGCGGCCGTGGATGGTGTGGAAGCCGTAGGTGTTCATGTAGTACGGGAACCGGCTCGAGCAGCCGATCCCCGACACGAACACCGTCTTCTCGCGGGTCACGCCGAGCGTCGGCATGACCTTCTTCACCTGCGCGAGAATCGCGTAGTCCCCGCAGCCGGGGCACCAGCGCGTGTCTTGATCGCTCGCCCAGTCCTTCGCGGTGAGCTGTGATGCTGACTGTGCTGCTGTTGGTAGGGCGTTCATGCTCCTGCCTCCAAGACCAGTGAATCGAGGCGCGGCCGGCCCGCGGCGAGGGGTAGCTCGGCGACCGGTGCGCGAAGCCCGAGAAGCTCGTCGACCTTCTCGACGATCTCCCGGACCATGAAAGGCTTGCCTTTGACCTTGTTGAGACCGATCGCGTCGACCAGATAACGCGAGCGGATGATGGTACGCAGCTGCCCGAGGTTGAGCTCGGGGACCAGCACCTTCTTGAAGCCGCGCAGGATCTCGCCCAGGTCGAGCGGCAGCGGGTTCAGGTAGCGCAGGTGCGCGGCCGAGACTGCCTTTCCCTGGCTGCGCAGGCGCTCGACCGCGGTCGCGACCGCGCCGTAGGTGCCGCCCCAGCTCACGATCAGCACGTCGCCGGTGCGATCACCGAGGATCGGCTGCGGCGGATACTCCTCGGCGATCTTGTCGACCTTCGCCTGCCGGGTGTGCACCATGTGCTGGTGGTTCTCGGCGTCGTAGCTGACGTTGCCGGTGATGTCCTGCTTTTCGAGACCGCCGATCCGGTGCATCAGACCGGGCGTACCCGGGCGCACCCACGGCCGCACCAGGTTCTCGTCGCGCTGGTACGGGTAGAAGGTGGCCGCGTGTCCGTTGCCGTTGCCGGCGCCGGTGTAGAACGGGGCGTCGATCTTGGGCAGCTCGGAGACCTCGGGAAGCTTCCACGGATCCGAGCCGTTCGCGATGTAACCGTCGCTGAGCAGGATCACCGGCGTCATGTGCTGCATGGCGATCCGGCACGCCTCGATCGCCACGAAGAAGCAATCGGCGGGCGACGCCGCCGCGATCACCGGCACCGGCGACTCGCCGTTCCGGCCGAAGACCGCCTGGTAGAGATCGGCTTGCTCGGTCTTGGTGGGCAGGCCGGTCGAAGGCCCACCGCGCTGCACGTTGAGGATCACGAGCGGCAGCTCGGTCATGACCGCCAGACCGATCGCTTCGGTCTTGAGCGCCACACCCGGGCCGCTCGATCCGGTGATCGCCAGGCAGCCGCCGAAGCTGGCGCCGATCGAGGCACCGATCGCCGCGATCTCGTCCTCGGCCTGGAAGGTGAGCACGCCGAACTCCTTGTGCTTCGAGAGCTCGTGGAGCACGTCGGACGCGGGCGTGATCGGGTAGCTGCCGTAGAAGAGCTGCTTCTCGGAGAGCTGCGCCGCCGCGATCAGCCCGATCGCGAGCGCCTCGTTGCCGGTGATCTTGCGGTAGACACCCGGCTCGA
This sequence comes from uncultured bacterium, assembly GCA_964650975.1. GTDB lineage: Bacteria > JADJOY01 > JADJOY01 > JADJOY01 > JADJOY01 > CAZYWA01. Next base: position 27,348 of record CAZYWA010000001.1, on the reverse strand, counting down.
TCTTGGCCTTCTCGACCTTGTACGAGCTCACGAACATCTCGGTGGTCTCGCCGTAGTTGAAGCCCTCGTGAAGCGTCCGGATGTTGGCCTCGCGCAGGGTGGCGTTCTTGGCGAACTTGTCGTTGATGTATTCGACGGTCGGCTCGAGCGGCCGGCCGTAGAGCCAGCACGCGAGGCCGAGGGTGAAGAAGTTCTTGCAGCGGTCGGCCGAGCGCTTCTCGAGGCCGAGCCCGTCGACCGCGCGGCGGTTCATCGTGGTGATGGGGATCGCGTGGACCTTGTAGCGCTCGAGCGAGCCGTCGGTGAGCGGGTTCTGCTTGTAGCCCGCCTTCTCGAGCCCGTCGGCGTTGAAGGCGTCGCTGTTGACGATCAGCACGCCGCCCACCACCAGGTCCGCGAGGTTGGTGCGCAGCGCGGCCGGGTTCATGGCCACCAGCGCGTCGACCTGATCGCCGGGCGTGTGGATGTCGAGGCTCGAGAAGTTGACCTGGAACCCGCTCACTCCCGCGAGCGAGCCGGCGGGTGCGCGGATCTCCGCGGGGAAGTCCGGGAACGTCGAGATGTCGTTCCCGAAGATCGCGGAGGCGTCGCTGAATTGGCCGCCCACCAGCTGCATGCCGTCGCCCGAGTCGCCCGCGAACCGAACCGTCGCGGACTCCAGATCGGCGACCTGCTTCACCGCCGGAACGGCGGTGCCTGCTGCGTCATTCGACATGTTCTTTCGACCTCGTTTTTCCCGGCCCGCCGGTCATGGCGTACCCCCGGGATTCGGCCTCGGTTGGTCCCGAGGCACCGCGAGCGATCGGCGGTGGATTCGACGCCCAACGCAGGGCCTCTTGCAGGTCCCGCGCCGCGGCCTCAATCCAAAAGGATTCGTCTGGACAACCCCGCGTGAAGACACGATTTCGAGTCTTCACAACGCACCGCGCAGTGTACCGACTGGGACTCACGGTCGCAAGGAACCGTCATGAATCCGAAGGTGCCCGAAAGGGCAATGGCACCCGAGCACCAAAGTCACAGCAAGTGAGCCAGGGCCTCGGCCAGCCGTGCCACAGCGGCGACGCTCGCGTTCGTCCCCATCAGACCGATCCGCCAGATCGAGCCGGCGAGCGGCCCCAGGCCTCCGCCGACCTCGACTCCGAACCGTGCGAGCAACGCGGCCCGCAGGCTCTTCTCGTTCGCGGCATGGGCGGCCGGCAGCCCGACCGCGTTGAGCATCGGCAGTCGCTGGGAAGGGCTGACGACGAATCGAAAGCCGAGCCTCTCGAGCGACTCGACCAGGGCCAGGTGTGCCTCGCGATGGCGCGCGAAGCGCGCTTCGAGACCTTCGTCCAGCACCTCGCCGAGCGCCGCGTCGAGGGCGAACACCATCGAGATCGGCGCGGTGTGGTGGTACACGCGATCGCGCCCGAAGTAGCGGCCGATCAGGCTGAGATCGAGATACCAGCTCTGCACCGGCCGCGTCCGGGCCGCGAGGCGTTCGAGCGCCCGCGGACCGAACGTGAGCGGCGAGAACCCGGGCGGGCACGAAAGGCACTTCTGCGTCCCTGAGTAGGCGGCGTCGATGCCCCACTCGTCGACGCGCACGTCCATGCCGCCGAGCGACGTCACGCAATCGAGCACCGTCAGCACACCGAGCTCGCGCGCCGCCGCGGCCGCTTCCGCGACCGGTTGCGCGACTCCCGTGGACGTCTCGGCGTGGACCAGCGCCAGGACCCGCGGCCGGTGGCGATCGACGGCCTCGATCAGTCGCGCTGGCGGGATCGCCTCGCCCCACGGCGCCTCGACACGCTCGGCGCGTGCTCCGATGCGCTCGATCATCGCGCACATCCGCTCGCCGAAGGCGCCGTTGACGCCGACCACCGCGACGTCGCCGGGCTCGAGCAAGTTGACCAGGCACGCTTCCATCCCCGCGCTGCCGGTGCCCGAGATCGGCAGCGTCAGCGCGTTGGAGGTGCGAAACACCACGCGCAAGCGGGCCTGCACCCGATCGAGGATCTCGAGAAACGCCGGATCGAGATGCCCGTAGAGCGGCCGTGCCAGCGCCTCGCGCACCCGCGCCGAGACGTTGCTCGGGCCGGGACCGAGAAGCAGGCGCTCGGACGCGGTGGACGCGTTGGGCCTCATCGGAATCCGAGGCTATCGCGTCGGGCGTGCCGTCAGGAGGCCGGCACCACCTCGCCCGTGGTCGCGGGTCTCACGAGCCACGACGCGGTGCTCGACGCGTATTGCGCGGGCGGGGCGCCGCACACCACGAACCAACCGTCGATCGTGCCTCCGACTCGGACGTCGCCGGGGTCACCGGTCCAATCGATTTCCCATTCTTGCTCGAGCGATGAATTCACCTTGGTGGCGGTGTTGGCATGCCAGACGGTGCCATCGAAGAGGCTCGATTCGAAGGCGAAGCCGCCGTCCGCGGTGGGAACGAGCGTGTCAGGCCCGTAGCCGCCCGCCCACGGGGGCTGACTCACCTGCCAGAGGGTGTGAGCCAGGACCGACCCGGTGGCCGAGTAGCGCGTGAGACTCGCATACGCGCCAAGTCCATACTGGTTTCGCGACCAGCGGGTCTGCACGGTCGTTCCGTCGGCGGCCACCACGATGCCCGCGCCACCGGTTCGCCCGTTGTCGGTCGAATCCGCGCTCCACTGCACCGCACCCGTCGAGGTCAGCTTGAAGAGATGTCCGATGGAGGTCGAGAAGAACGGAGGTTCAGGCTGCGAGACGTCCTCGGAGCCGGAGACCGCGAACCCGCCGTCCGGCGTGCTCGCGACGGCCGCGGCTTCGGCGAAGTTCCCGGGCGTACCCAGAAAGACCTTCCACGCGAGCGCGCCGTTCGGCCCGAAGCGCAAGACCTCGATGTGTCCGGCGCTCTTGCCGACCGACGGGTTTTGCCCCGCCACGATGAAGCCGCCATCGGGCGTGCTGTCCATGGCCTCCGCTTCGTCGTCCCCGGTGCCTCCGAACGTGCTCTGGCCGACGATGTTCCCCTGAAGATCGAGACGAACGACCCAGATGTCGAAGTCGCCCGCCCCCGATGAGTTCGTGGCGCCGGCGACGACGTACGCCGACGGCGTCTCCACCAGATAGTTGGCGTAGTCCACGCCCGGACCGCCGAAAGTCCGGGTCCAGAGGGCGTGGCCGTCGGATGCCACTTTCAAGACGAACGCCTCGTTGCTCGCGGTCGGGGACGGGTAATAGCCCCACACCAGGAACCCGCCGTCCGAGGCCTGGCGAATGCCGAAGATCGAAGGCTGAGGCTCGAGCTCGGTGACCTCGTGGGTCCAGATCTCGGCCCCGTTGAAATCGGTGCGGCGCAGCAGCAGGTGCCGCGACGGAGAGGTCTCCTGAGTCCAGCCCGCGAGGAAGAAGCCGTCGCTGGTCGGGATGGACCAGCGCATGAGGTCCGGGTACGAACGCGAGAACGGCTGGACCTGGTCGCAAGTCTCCGCCGATAGCGCGAATCCCAGCGAGACCAGCAGGAGAAAGCGCGCCCCACGAGATCGGAACATGGGTACCTCGAATGCAGGCGCGAAGGGAGACGATTGTCGGGGTGGCTGCGACGATAGGCCCGCGCAGGAGCGCGGGTCAATTGCGCGGTACCGCTCAGCAACCATCCCTCTCGAGCCCGCAGCCCTCCGACCAGCTCGGACACGACGGCGGTCGGAGGGACGCGGGTCCCTCGCGTCCGCAGCGCTCGATCGCGCTCAGCCGACGGCGCGCAGCTTGGGGCTGGGCGTGAAGGCGACTTCGGCGGACCCGACGTTCACGATCTGGTTCCGGTCGTCGACCATCACCACCTTGGGCTCGTGCGCGATGGCCTCGGCGTTGGTCATCTGCGCGTAGGTCGCGATGATCACCAGATCGCCGACCGCCACCTTGCGGGCCGCGGCGCCATTCAGGCAGATGTCGCCGCCGCCGCGCGGACCTTCGATGGCGTAGGTCTCGAAGCGCTCGCCGTTGGTCACGTTCCAGATCGCGACCTGCTCGTAAGGCAGGATGTCCGCGGCTTCCAGAAGGTTGCGGTCGATGGTGACGCTGCCTACGTAGTTCAGGTTCGCGCCGGTGACGGTCGCGCGGTGGATCTTGGACTTCATCATCGAACGGATCATCACGTCTCCTTCGCAGGTATCCGCCTCGATCATCGAGGTCGCATCCCGCATTGAGGACTCAATTTCACCGAATTTGATTGTAGCGCTCCTGCGTCATTCGCGCTCGTCGGGCTCCTCTACCTACACACCATACGGGGCAATCCGCATGGATTCCAACGGCTTAGCTCGATCATGGCGCATCGAGGGGTACGTTGTCGATGAGCCGGGTGCCGCCCAAATGCAGCGCAACGGCGAGCCGCGCGGGGCGGTCGATCTCGGTCAAGCGGGCGAGCGTCCGTGCGCACACCACCTCGATGTACTCGACCCTGAGCTCGGGGTGCGACGCGAACTCGTCCGAGACGTGGTCGATCACCGCGCTCACGCGCCGCTCGCCCTCGCTCACGGCGTCGGCCGCCGCGAAGAGCGTGGCCGGGATGATGCGCGCGATCTCGCGGTCCCTGGCCGAGAGCCGCACGTTGCGGCTGCTCATCGCCAGGCCGTCGGGCTCGCGAACCGTCGGCAGGCCGATCACCTCGATCCCCATGTCGAGGTCGCGCGCCATGGTCTGGATCGCGACCAGCTGCTGATAGTCCTTCTCGCCGAAGATCGCGACATGCGGGCGGGTGATGTGGAAGAGCTTCGCGACCACGGTCGTGACACCGCGGAAGTGGCCCGGGCGAAAGGCACCGCACAGACCCTCGGTGACGGTGTCGACCTCGACGCGGGTCTGGAAGCCCGGCGGATACATGGCCTCGTGCTGCGGCGTGAAGAGCACGTCGGTACCGGCGCTGGCCAGCATCGCGGCGTCGCGCGCCTCGTCGCGCGGGTAGGTGTCGAAGTCCTTGGCGTCGTTGAACTGGATCTTGTTGACGAAGAGGCTCACCACCACCACGTCGGCGCGCTCGCGCGCCGCCCGCACCAGACTCAAGTGGCCCTCGTGGAGGAAGCCCATGGTGGGAACCAGTGCGATGCGACGCCCCGCGTGCCGCTCGCCGTCGGCGCGAGACTGCATCGCGGGAATGGTGGCGATGATGTCCATGTCTGCCGTGTCCTGGGATCGGAGGGCTGCGGTCCCTCGCAGCCGCAGCGTCATGTCGCGACCCGACGCTGAGGACGCGACGGAGCGCGTCCCTCCCGGTCAGTGGAACGTATGCTCGGCGCTCGGGAACTTTCCGGACTTCACCTCGTCGATGTAGTCGCCCACTGCTTTCACGATGACGTCGTTCAGATTCGCGTACTTCTTCGCGAACTTGGGGTTCCAGTTGTTGTCCATGCCGAGCAGGTCGTAGATCACCAGGACCTGGCCGTCGCACGCGGCGCCGGCGCCGATCCCCACGGTGGGGATCCGCAGCGCTTTGCTCACTCGACCGGCCAGCTCGCCAGGGATTCCCTCCAGCACGATCGCGAACGCTCCCGCTTCCTCGAGCGCCAGCGCGTCCTCCTCGAGGGCCTGCGCCGTGTCCTTGGTGCGACCCTGGATACGGAAGCCACCGAGCTGGTGGATGGATTGCGGTGTCAGCCCGAGGTGGCCGACCACCGGGACACCCATGCGATGGATCGCGCGCACCGTGGGAGCGATCTCGCGGCCGCCCTCGACCTTGACCGATTCGGCTCCGCCCTCTTTCACCAGCCGCGCGGCGTTCCGCATCGCATCCTCGACCGACACCTGATAGCTGCCGAACGGCATGTCGAGCACCAGGTGCGCGTGCGTGAGCCCGCGGGCCACGATCCGCCCGTGGTAGATCATGTCGTCGAGCGTCACTTCGAGCGTCGAGGTGCGGCCCTGGATGACCATCCCCAGGCTGTCGCCCACCAGCACCATCTCGACCCCGGCCTGGTCGAGGATGCGCATGAAGGTCGCGTCGTAGCAGGTGACCATGGTGATCTTCTCACCACGGCCCTTCATCGCGACCAGATCGGGAACGGTGACTTTCTTCGACTTCGCCTTGCCGCTCATGACTGCCTCCCTGGCTGCCCGTCGTGCGTGACGATCGAGCGCCTGCTTGGCGTGAGCTGAGCTACTTGGATCCCATCGGCTGGTAGTACTGCGTGCCTCCCCGCATGCGGCGGATTTCCTTCACCAGGTTCTCGAAGTCCTCGCGCCGCTCGACGAAGTCGATCTCCGAGGTGTGCACCACCAAGAGCGGCGTGTCCGAGTACTGGAAGAAGAACTCGTTGTAGGCCCGCACCAGCTCCTCGAGGTACGGCATGGTGATGTTGCGCTCGAAGTCCACTCCGCGCTTCCGCACCCGCTGCATCAGCACTTCCGGCCTCGCCTGCAAGTAGACGACGAGGTCCGGCTTGACGATGCGCGTATCCAGCAGCCGGTAGATCTGCTCGTAGAGCGACAGCTCGTTCTCGTCGAGGTTCAGGTGCGCGAAGATCCGGTCCTTGGCGAACAGGTAGTCGCTCAAGGTAACGCGCTGGAAGAGATCGCCCTGCCCGATCAGCTTCTGCTGCTGGAAGCGGGAGAGCAGGAAGAAGATCTGGGTCTGAAACGCGTGCTTGGCGCGGTCCTGGTAGAACTTCGAGAGGAACGGGTTCTCGTCGACCTTCTCGAAGATGCAGCGCGCGCCCAGCTCCTCGGCCAAGAGCTTGGCGAGACTGGTCTTTCCGACCCCGATGGGGCCCTCGATCACGACGTACCGGGGGGCCTCCATGCTGGCTCGGGGGCGGGGCTTGGCGGCGGGGATGAACGAGGCAGAGCGGCCGCTCACGCCGCGCCGGAAGGCGGTTCCGTAGCATGCGCTCGTTCGCGCCGTCAAGGAATCGAGGCGCCGCGCGGGGCCCCGGCGCGTCGCGAAGGACGCAGGAAAGCTCCAAGCATTTTCATCGCTTAGCTTGACGAGGTGGAGCCGTGCTCCGAATAATGTCGCGCCGCGCCAAGGTCGCTCGCGAGCGACTCGGATGTGTCGCGGCCAACCAGGAGGCTTCCATGCGACGTCACCGGATCGGGCTCGCTTCAGCGCTGCTGACCCTCTCGACGCTCGCAGGCGTGGCCCAAGCCGCCCCGAGCGCGCGGGAGATCATGCAGAGCTCCCGCGACATCCAGGAGAAACCCGCCACCCGCCGCGGCAACATGACCATGACGCTGGTCGACAAGAACGGCGACCACCGCGTCCGCAAGGTCACCAGTTACTCGAAGAAGTACGGCCCCGACACCAAGTCGGTGCTCTTCTTCCTCGAGCCCGCCGACGTCAAGGGCACCGCGTTCCTGCAGTGGGGTTACGAGGAGAAGGACAAGGACGACGATCAGTGGATCTACATCCCTTCGCTCAAGCGCACCCGCAAGATCACCTCGTCAGGCAAGAACCAGAGCTTCATGGGCACCGATTTCAGCTACGACGACATGAGCACCCGCAGCGTCGACGACGACGACCACAAGCTGGTGCGCGAGGACACCGTCGGCGACCAGGCGGTGTGGGTGATCGAGAGCACCCCCAAGAAGCTCGGCGAGGACGACGAGTACTCGAAGGTGGTGAGCTACGTGCGGAAGAGCGATTACCTGCCGGCCAAGGCCGAGTTCTACGATCGCAAGGGCAATCTCGAGAAGACCCTCGCCATCCAGTCCGTGACCACCGTGAACGGGATTCCCACGCCGCAGAAGCTCGAGATGACCACCGTCGACACCGCGCACAAGACGCTGCTCGAGATGGACGGCCTCGAGTTCGACAAGCCGATCGACGACGAGCTCTTCACGCAGCGGATGCTGGAAAAGGGTCCCTGAGCAGGTGATGCGGCCGGGAGGGACGCGCTCCGTCGCGTCCGCAGCGATCGAGCGGGTCCTCACCCTGCTGATCGTTCTCGGCCTGGTCGCGGCGAGCGTCCGCGACGCGCCGGCGCTCGAAAGCGAGCTCGGGCCCGCGAAGATCGATGTCGCCGCGACCGCCGGGCTGCGCACCGTCCTGCGCTTCGATCCGAACACGCCCACCGAAGAGCCCACGTTCGACCTCGGGCTCGATCTGAAATCGGCGTTCGGCTCGAACGTCAAGATCGTCACCCACACGCTCTTCCGCTCCGACGGTACCGTCGCCGACGGCGCCAACGAGCACACGATCCACGACTTCCATTCGGTGTTCCAGGACTCGACGCCTTATCTCGAGTTTCAGGAGGCGTACCTGGATCTGGAGCTGCCCGCGTCGGCGCTGCGCGCCGGCTTGCAGAAGTTCGCGTGGGGCAAGCTCGACGCGCTCAACCCCACCGATCACCTGAACCCGCTCGATTTCACGCGGCCGCTCGACGAGATCGAGAGCGCGTCGAAGATCGGCGTGCCCGCCCTCGACCTCAAGCTCTTGCCCGGCCAGATCGGCTCGACCGGGCCGTTCGAGGAGATGGTGCTCGAGGGAGTGTTCGAGCCGGTCGCGGTGCCGTTCCGGCTGCCGCAGACGCAGGATCGCTGGTACCCGCCGCTCCTGAATCTGCCGGACACCATTCCCGTGGATCCAGGCTCCTTCGCGATGCCGGTCTGCGAGGGCGTATTCCCCGACCCGACCCAGGCGCAGCTCTGCGAGAAGAAGGTCGGGGCGCTCAAGCCCTTCCCCATTCACCCGGCGCTCACGCTCGCCGAGATCGACGCGCCCCCCGTCGAGCCGGCGCATTTCCAGTGGGCCACTCAGTGGACCACGACCGTCGCCGGCTTCGACATCGATCTCTCGTACTTCGACGGCTACGACTCGATCCCCACCGCGCGCCTCGATGCGCTGGTGCGGACCTCGCCCGCGGTGACGAGTGGCCCGAACACCGCCAAGATCGACTCCGACGTCGACGTCACGCTCCATCCCGAGCTCGACCGCGTCCGCACCTTCGGCGGCGGCTTCGCCACCTCGGTGTGGGACCTGACGCTCAAGGGAAACTTCGCGTACGTGCAGGGACGGCGCTTCAACTACAACATCAACACCACCGACGCGACCCAGCTGCTGGCACTTCTCTCGCGCGCGCCCGACGCCCACGACAAGATCAAGACTTTCCTCCACGACCTCTTCCTGGTCGGCCCGTCGCAGCAGGTCGAGCTCGACGGCGTGCCGATCTCGGTCGAGCGCGACGCGGTGAGCGGCGGCCTGCAAGCGGAGTATCTGGCCGGCGACTGGATCCTCGACCTGGGCGGCTACCTCGACGTGATGCTCGATCCAGCGCCGGGGCTCATCCAGAAGCAGTTCGAGGGGCGCGTGCTGGTGCAGGTCCGCCGCACCTTCCTGAACGACACGCTCACGCTGGACCTGACCGGCGTGTGCCTCACCGCCCGTGGCGAATTCGTGGGCATGCCCAAGCTCGGCTACCAGCTCCTGGACGGCCTCACCGCCGAAGCGGGCGTGCTCGCGATCGAGGGGCCGAAAGGCGGGCTCTTGGGGCAGTTCCGCCAGAACGACGAAGCGTTCGCGCAGATCACATACGCCTGGCAGTGATCGGACGCTGCGGCGGCGAGGGACCGCCGCCCTCCGACGGGAGCGAAAGCGGGCACGGTCGGAGGGACGCGGTCCCTCGCGTCCGCAGCGCCACCATGCGATCCGCGCCGGATCGGGTGCTCGCGGACAGGGGCGTCCTCCGGGCCAGCCAGGTCGAACCAAGCAGAATGCCGAGGTTCCGCATGCGATTCGCAGCAAATCGGCCGAAGAAGCCCAGAAGCGGCTCTCTTTTGCCGGGGAAATGCGAAGTACCCAGCAAGCTTGACATCCATTCATTACATTTTTCGATATCGCCGAGAACCACATTTCGATATCCGAGCATGACACATCCTGATGGCAGAGTGTGACACGCTCAAGGGTGGATCCACCTGAGCTCGTCGATCGGAGCGTCCGCGGCTCCGGCACGTCCCGCGCCGAACGAGACCCCCACCGCGAGCGCAACCGGCGCGAGCACTCGGTGGCGTCTCCGCTCGAGCTCGAACATTTGCAGTCGGAGGGACGCGCTCCGTCGCGTCCGCAGCGTTGGATCGCGATGGAACGCGGCGGCTGCGAGGGACCGCAGCCCTCCGGGCGGTGATCGAGCGAGATGACGGCGCGGACGGGCGGGAGCCCGTCCCTCCCGAGGGCAAGCGGACGTGCGGCCGAGGGCTCGCGTCATCGATTCCGAGGCCGCGTGGAACGCCGGCGGCGGCTCGCTGGTGGCGGTGCCTCGATCTCGATCTCGACCGCGTCCGGGTAGTGGCTGAGCGCCACCACGTTCTCGTCGGGGTCGCGCACGTAAAGGGTGAACGCGGTCTCGCGGAAGACCGGGTGGCCGGCGCGATCGAGCTTGGTGCGCCAGCGCTCGCGGGATGCGGTGTCGATGGCGAATGCCACGCAGTGCCAGCCCGGTGCCTCGTCGTGACGCTTGGGGCGGTTTCGCTCGGCGCGCTCGATGGCCAGGAACGCACCCGCGCCGAGCGCCATCCACACCGAGCGGGAGTGGCCGCGCTCGTCGGTCCAGCGCTTCACGACCGGCAGGCCGAGGACGCTGCGATAGAAGCGCTCGGCACGCGGCAGGTTCGAGACCACCACCGCGAGGTGATGGACGCGCAACGCTTCGCGGCCGGCGAGCTTGTCGAGCAGCTTCCGCGAGGCCAGACGCGCGGCAGACCGGACGACCCTTGCGGCACTGCTCATTCGGCGGACGCCTCCACGGGGTAGTGTCTCATTTTGGAGTGGGCACGCTCGATTTCGTTCGATCGCAGCGGCCGCGAGGGACCGCGGCCCTCCGAACGGCTCAGTAATAGATCGTGCGGGTTCGATGGTAGGGCTTCATGTGGGCGATGCGGCGCTGGCCGGCGTCCCAGAGCAGCCAGTCGACCTCGGTGCTGGTGAGCCGCTGGCCGCGCTCGGCGAGCGCCTCGCGCAAGAGCTCCGCGGCCCACACGGTGGCGGCGCGGATCTCGACCTCCTCGGGGCAGCCCGCCGGGAGCAACGTGCGACGGCCCACGCGCCGTGCCAGCGCGGCGTCGTAGCGCAGGACGCCCCACGCGCGCAGCACTTGCGGGAGCTTGTAGTCGGCGAACGCGGTGAGCTGGTCGAGATCGTCGAAACGGCCAAAGCCCCGGCCGCCGAAGGCGCCCCATAGATCGGCCGCCAGGATCTGCGCTCGCTTGAGGAATCGCACCTCGCGGCCTTCGTGGAGCGCGACATCGTCGAACGACGAGAACGACTCGGCGACGATTCGCGCCAACCCGACGGCACTGCGCTTCGCCTCCGCGACGAGCAGCGTGCCGTCGCCTCGCCAGCGATCGCGGAGCACGCGGCCCAGCTCGCGCGCATTTCGCCAGCGGGCTTCAAAGAGCGGGATCTCGCCGCGACCGCGCAGCACGCGTCGCAACACGGCCGGATCGAGGTCCGCGAGGAAGTTAGCGTCGAGCAGCCGCGGCTCCTCGCTCACGCCGCGAGTCAGCGCGGCGGCGAGCGCCCAGTAGCCGTCGAGCCAGCGGCCGCGGAACCTCACCGTCCAGCGCGGCTCGCCCCAGAAGCAGAAGTTGAGGGCGTCGATCAGGAAGACGTACGCGACGCTCTTGGGGCCGCCGTCGAAGTAGAGCTCGTCGCGATGCCACGCGGGTGCGCGACGCTCCGCGGCCGCCAGCGTGTCGGCCGCGCGCGCGATTGCCTCGGTGTCGATGCGCACGTGGCGCGCACGCTCGACCACGCGCGCCGTCGACGCGAGGACACCCAGCGGATCGGGCCGCCACGCGAGAACGCCGGCGAGAGCGGTGCGGATGGATCGGGTCATGGCGGCCGTGGTGTCTGAGCTCGATGTCGAATCGATGCAGCCCAAGGGACGCGGTCCCTCGCGGCCGCGGGAATCGAGCGCGACCTCACGCTGCGGCTGCGAGGGACCGCAGCCCTCCGACTCGGTCCTGAGCGAGGGCGCTCATGCTACGTTCCGCGCACCGATGCCCGCAATCGCCGTTGCCCGCCGCAGGCAGCAACGGGAGGGATAACACGTGGCCCACGATCCCGATTCCCAGGAGGTCCCGCAGCCGCCCTCCGACGCCGGCGACGGCGACAGCGTCCGCATCGACATCCCGCAGGTGCGCGCGGTCGAGCCGGGCAGCGCGCCGGGCATCGAGTACGACCAGCTGGCGCGAATGCCGCGCGGCGAGCAGCGGTCGACGATCTGCGTCATCGACTACTGCCCGGAGAAAGCCGAGAGCCGGGAAATCACGGACCTCGCCGGGTTCCTCGCGTCGCATCGCCCGGAGTGGGCCAAGGTGCGGTGGATCGACGTCGCCGGACTCGAGGACCCGCCGGTGATCCACGGTCTCGCGGTCAAGTACCGGCTCCACCCGCTCGCGATCGAGGACATGCTGCACGTCCCGCAGCGCGCCAAGGTCGACGCGTTCGAGGCCGACGGCGAGCATCACGCGCGGCTCTTCATCATCACCAAGATGCTGCAGTTCGTGAAGGACGAGCTCGAGAGCGATCAGGTCAGCATCTTCCTCGGCCACAACACGGTGCTCACGTTCCAGCAGACGCCCGGCGACGTGTGGGGCCCGATCCGCCAGCGCATCGCGCGCAGCGGCTCGCGGCTGCGCCAGAACGACGCCAGCTTCCTGGTCTACGCGCTGGTCGACGCGATCGTCGACCACTGCTTCCCGATCCTCGAGGAGTACGGCTCGCGCCTCGAGGAGCTCGAGGACGAGATCATCGAGAACCCCAACGCGGCCGTCATCCACCGGGTGCACGCGCTCAAGCGCGAGCTGATCCTCTTGCGCCGCGAGTTCTGGCCGCTCCGCGAGGTGGTGCACACCCTCACCCGCGAGATCCACGAGTGCATGAGCGACACCACCCGCACCTACCTGCGCGACGTCTACGACCACGTGGTGCAGATCATCGATCTCGTGGAGTCCTACCGCGACCTGGCCGTGGGCATCGGCGAGGTCTACATGACCGCGATGTCGAACCGCATGAACGAGGTGATGAAGGTGCTCACCATCATCGCCACGATCTTCATCCCGGTCACGTTCCTGGCGGGTGTTTACGGAATGAACTTCCACCACATGCCCGAGCTCGACTGGGAGTGGTCCTACCCGCTCTTCTGGGCGATCACGATCGCGACGGTGGCGGGGATGGTGACGTGGTTCCGGCGGAAGAACTGGCTGTGAACGTGAACGCCGCCGCGACGGCGTAGATCGCCAGCGCCACTCCCGAGAGCGCGCCGAAGCCCACCGCCATCGACAGGTTCTCGAGCCAGCCGCCCAGCATCGCGCCGGCCACGTTCCAGCCCAGCGCGCGATCGGGGTACCGGCAGCGGTCGAGCGACATCGCGAACACCACGCCCGCGAAGAAAACCGGCGCCACCAGGAGCAAGGTGGCGACGGCCACCTGGAGCGCGCGCCCGGCGCCCAGGAAGACGTGAATGGGCGTGACCCAGCCCACTCCCAGCGACATCGCGAGGCCCACGAAGAACGGAGCGAACCGCGCCGGGCGCGCGCGCAGCACGAACAGGTTGGCCGCGAGAATCACCAGCAAGATGCCCAGAAACACCACCGAGTTGACCAGCCACGTGCTGCCGAGCAGGAGCGCCATCTGCACCACGGCCTTGGTCTCGACCAGCATGAAGCCGGCGCCCAGCGCAAGCATCGCGGCATCGGAGAAGCCGGCGCCGCCGCTGAGCGAGCGGCGGCCAAAGATCGCGAACAGCAGGACCGCGCCGACCGCCATCGTGGAGACGCCGCGCCACGTGAGCGTCGGGATCAGCCGCTGGCGGAGGTAGAGAAACGGCCAGTCGTCGGTGGCGACGCCGGGCGGACCGGAGCTCGCGATGTTGGCCGGCGCGAAGCCTTGCCAGCCGTTCGAATCGGCGCCGGCGGATTCCGGCCGGGCGAGGAAGCCATTCGGCGTCGAGGGCAGCGGCGGCGCCGCGTCCGGTAACCAGAATCGCGGATGCGCGCGGAAGGTCCGCTCGAGAGCGGCCAGCGAGCCGTCGCCGCCCGCGACCACCATCGTGAAGTCCTCGTAGCTCTTCTCGGCGTCGATGGTGGGCTGGAACGGCACCGGGAAGACCAAGGGCTCGGTGCCGAACACCTCGCGGGCGCTGTCCCGCAAGCGCTCGACGATCCATCCCTGGCGGTAAAAGTTGTACATCGTGAACCAGCCGCCGGGACGGAGGTGGCGCTGCACGTCGGCCAGCGCCTCGCGGGTGAAGAGGTAGCTCTCGAGGCGGATGTTGCTGTAGCCGCTGTGCAGCACCAGCGAATCGACGAGCGCGTAGACGATCAGGTCGTAGCTCCGGCTGGTGGTGCGCAGGAAGTTCCGGCCATCGTCGATGTGCACTTCCACTCGCGGGTCCTGGTAGGGATGGTCGGGATGGTCGCGGACGCCGAGCCGCTGGATGAGCGGATCGATCTCGACCGCGTCCACGTGCTCGGCGCCGAACGCCAGCGCCCGGCTCACGTCGTTCCCCGATCCCGCGCCGATCACCAGCACGTCGCGAAACGGCGCGCCGCCCGAGTCCCGGCGGAAGAGGTGCGGCAGCGCGTAGGCGAGCGCCGGTGTGTCGAGACCGAGCATCTGCTGGTGCCCGATCAGGTTGACGCCGATGATCCGCCGCGGCGCGCCGCGATAGTCGATCCGGTAGTAAGGCGACCAGTACGACTCGCGCGAGGCACCCTTCCCGGCCCAGTGCCTCGTGGTGAGTGCCGGCAGCGCCACGATCAGCACCAGCGCGACGCCGGTCGTCACGCGCCAGCGCCCGCGCGTCCCGGGGGACCGAAGGGTCAGCGGCCCGAGCAGGAGCGCCACCGCTCCGAACCACCAGAGCGGCGAGAGCCGCGCCCAGGAGGCGAGCGTGAACGCCGCGACACCCGCGACGCTCCCGGCGATGTTGATCGTGTAGGCCTCGACGCGGTCGGGAAATCGCGCGAGCGATCTCCCCAGCGCTTGCCCGGGGCCGATCATCACGAGCGCGATCGCCACGAAGAACGACCCCGCGACGACCTCGATCGGTATCGGGAATTTGGTGGGGTCCTTCGCGAAGCGCTCGGTGCCGAAGAACACCACCTGCGGCGCCGCCTGGTGGCCCACGTCGAGGTGCTGCCCGAGCCGCACCCGGATCGTTTCCATCGCGGCCCCCGCCGCGAGAGCCAGGACCAGCACCAGCGGCGTCCAGCGCAGGTGATCGCGCGGGTCGCGCGCGGTCAGGCAGCCGAGCGAGAGCCCCAGGAACGAGGCGAGCAGCACCGTGTTGGTGAAGAACGTCAGGTAGAGAACGTGCGCCGGAAACCAGCGAATGCACGCGAGCTCGAGGAAGAGCACGAGAACGCTCACCGCGAACAGCTCGGCCCGCGGCGCGCTCGACGGCGCGGCGGGCAGTACCGGAGGCGAGGAGGCGTCGGAGGTCAAGCGCGAAAGGATATCAGCGCCGCCTCGGAGCCCGTCAGCGAATCGCCGAGTTCCGCGGCGGGCCTGGTCGGGAGGACGAAAAGTATGGGAGGAACCCGAGTCCTCCCCTCCGCGACGATCGATCGAAATGTGACGCTGCGGCGGCGAGGGACCGCCGCCCTCCATGCGCGCTCGTGCACCGTGGCGTCGTGAGCCCGAATTTGCCAGCGCGCCTATAGGCGCGCCGGCGAGCAGGTAGCGAGCCGCCTTGGTGGGGCCCCATGAAAATCACTTTTCATGGGGCGGGGGGCTTGAAAAGCCCCCCGGGAGACTTCGTGAAGCCCTTGTCGCCGAAGCCGAAGGTCTCCGTCTTCTCTTCGATGGAAGCCAGGAGCACCACCGGCCTGCTCCACAGCCGGTACACGTACCCGAGAGTCCGCTCCACCGATTCGAGCTGCAGGTCGCGTCCGTCGTGGGAATGCTCGAGGGTGAGCGTTCCGCCGCCGCCGAAGTCCGCGTCGGTCACGCGGATCACCGGCATCGCCGCGGTACCGACGCTCTTGAGCAGCGCTTCCTTGACCGGACGCCAGCCCTCGTCGTCGGAGACGTCGCTGATCCGGTACTCGTCTCCGACCCGCTCGAAGCTCACCAGATCGAGCTCGCGCATCAGCTCCTCGGTCAGGAAGCGGCGCAGGAACGAGACGTCGCGATCGGCCGCGCGCACCTGGAACACCGCGTCGTAGCTGGCTTCGAGCTCGTCGCCGCCGCCGTCGAGCCGGCGGTGGATGTCTTCCCACACCGCGAGACCCAGGTGATACGGGTTGAGGCGGCCCTCGATCGGGCGCACCACCTGGTTGTGGCGCACCAGGAACTCGAGGTGCAGGCCCTCGGGCAGGTCGAGCGCCTTCATGAAGCGCCGGTGCCAGAAGGTGGCCCAGCCCTCGTTCATGATCTTGGTCTCGATCTGCGGGATGAAGTAGCGCGACTGCTCGTGCACGATGGTGAGCAGCGCCCGCTCCCACTCGGCGAGAAACGGCGCATGGTCGCGGATGAAGACCAGGAGATCCTCCTCCGGCGAGGGCGGGACCTTGCGCAGGTCCGGCTGCGGTTGCTCGCGCGCCACGTGCAGCATCGCGAACGGGTCGGGCCGGGGCCGGGCCTCGTCCTCCAGCCGGTCCCGCTCCTCCTCCTCGCCGAGCTTCCGGATCGCGAGGTTGCGGCGGCACTGGTAGGCGAGCGCGTGGGCGGCGTCGAGGATCGCCTCGACGCGCTCGAGCCCGATCGAGGGATCCTCCACGAACGAGCGCACCTGGCTCGCGTGGACCTTGAACATCTCGAGCGAAAACTCGGGGCGGGTGCTGCGGAAGGTGAAATTGTTACGAAAGAAATCGTTGTGACCGTAAACGTGGGCGATGGTGAGAATTTGCAAACACAGCGAGTTGTCGCGCATCAGGTACGCGAGGGACGGGTCGCTGTTGATCACCATTTCGTACGGCAGGCCGCTGACGCCGTGGTCGTAGAGCGTCTTGAGCTTCTCGAACGACTTGCCGTAGGACCAGTGCGGGTAGTGACTGGGAATGCCCGAGTAGGTCATGGCGTCGAGCATCTGCTCGTGGTCGCAGATCTCGAACTCCTGCGCGAAGCAATCGAGGCCCACCTTCTCGGTGAGCGCGCGGACGCGGGTGTCCCAGCCGCGAAGCTCGTCCAGGTCCCACGCCGGCACCGGATGCCCTCTCCTCGTCTCGACTCGACGTCGCCGGGCGCCGACGCTCAGCCGGCCTCGGCCGTCTCGCGCGCCAGATCCTTCGACAAAAGCCGCTGCAGCGCCGGCCACAGCTCTTCCTTGGCGTCGATCCGCACGCACTGGAAGTTGGGTGCATCGATCTTGCGGAAGAGACCCATGACGGTGCTCTCGTCGGGCCGGCCGTTGCCGGGCTCGATCTCGCAGTAGCCCACCAGATTCGCCACCTCGGTCAGCTCCGTCAGGGCACGGATCGCGGGACCGTTGTCGCTGGTGAAGTTGTCCCCGTCCGAGCAATGAAAACAGTAGATGTTCCAGAGCGCCGGGTGATAACGATCGTGAATCACCTCGAGCGCCTTGAGATATCCCGACGAGATCATCGTCCCACCCGACTCGCCGCGGTGGAAGAAATCGTCCTCGCTCACCTCCTTGGCCTCGGTGTGATGGGCGATGAACGCCACCTCCACCGCCTCGTAGCGGCTGGCGATGAAGCGGTGCAGCAGGAAGAAGAACGAGCGCGCCAGGTATTTCTTGGTGGTGTCCATCGAGCCGGACGTGTCCATGATGCAGAGCACCACCGCGTTCGACTCGGGGCGGTGCTCCTGGCGCAGGTGCCGGAAGCGAAGGTCGTCGGTGTGGAACGGAAAACGGCGCTCGCGGGCCTCCCCGCCCTCGCTGTGACCGCGCGCGGCGAGCTGGCGCTTGATCCGTTCCCGGGCGGTGCGGCGCTTGTCGAGCCGCACCCGCACGCCCACCGACCGGTAGCCCTTGTGCTTGAAGAGCCTCAGGGCCGGCACCTGACGGAGCGCCTTGCGCTCGAGGTCGGGCAGCTCGAGGTCCTCGAACAGGATGTCGACCAGCTCCTCGAGCGTGATCTCGGTCTCGTAGACGTCGTCCCCCGCCTCGTCGCCGGCACTGCCCGGACCCGCACCCGATTGCCGGGCTCGGCCGATCACCTGGCCTCGCTCCGACGACCCGTCGCCGCTGGTGACTCCCGGCGAGTTGTCGCCGAACACGAAGCGGTACTCCTTGATGCCGCGCAACGGCACGCGCACCACGTGCTCGCCGCTGCGACCGATGATCGCCTCGTCCGCGACGATGTCGGCGATGCCGCTGCGGATCGAGGCCCGCACCTTCTCGCGGTGGCGCTGGCGATCCGCGGCCGAGCGGTCGCTGCGCTCGGCATCCGCCACCGGCGCCGCGCGGAAGATCGTATCCATGGGGCGCGAACCTCAGACGCGCTCGGCGCACGCATCGGCCCGCGCCAGCGGCGCGGCGGCGAACGAAGTGAGCCGGCTTGGGGGTGGGGCCCCAAAAAAGCCACGCCCATTGGGGTGCGGGGTCTTCGCCAAGACCCCGCAGACACGTTGGGGCGGGGGGCTGGAACAGCCCCCCGAGGAGGCATCGTGATCGGCGCGAGAGACGAGCAAGGCGAGTTTCTCGCGCCGATCAATCGCGCCACAGGTGGTTGGCGGCGTACTTGAGGACCACGTCGACGCAGGTGGGGCAGTAGCCGTTGGCGAACAGGTTCTCGACCATGGCGTTGTACTTCTGCGCCTGCTCCGCGTCGCGCGCGCGGGCCCTGGTGATGATGCGGCTCAGCTCGCGCACCGACGAGACCAGCTTCTTCTCGATCGCTTCCTTGAGCGGCTCGTAGCTCGAATAGCTCACCCGCTGGCCGCGCCGCCCGGCCGACCAGAGGTACGCGATCACCTCTTGCCGGAAACCGTCCGCGGCGGTGCCGATCACCGCGATCTGCTCCTCGATCGACTTCAGGAAGCTTTCGTCGGGCGGCAGCTCTTCCTTGGTGTTCCGGTCCTTCACCTTGGTGCGGTTCACGTACGCCTCGGCGTGGTCGAGGTAGTTCTGGAACAGCGCCTCGGCCTGCTCCTGGTAGGAGTACACGAACGCGCGGGTGATCTCCTTCTCGAGCAGCTCGAGGTAGTGCTTGTGGAGCGCGTCCTGGAGGAACTCGAGGTAGCGCTTGCGCGCGTCGTCGGGCAGATCCGCCTCCTTGA
The DNA here is from genome assembly GCA_964650975.1 of uncultured bacterium. GTDB lineage: Bacteria > JADJOY01 > JADJOY01 > JADJOY01 > JADJOY01 > CAZYWA01. The sequence goes on along the minus strand of CAZYWA010000001.1, from coordinate 8,219 downwards.
CCATCTGGATCAGCGCCTCGCGCACGTTGATCGGGTTGATGCAGGCACCCACGACGTTGTCGGTGAGCGCGTTGTCGAGCGCCTTCATGATGAAGCGCGTCGAGATGCCGCTCATGCCCTCGCGCTTCCCTTCCTCGCGCAGCTCGCGGGCGTCGATGCGCTTGGTGCGCCCCTTCTCGACGATCTCCTCGCCGTCGTAGAGCTTGAGCTTGGTCATGAGATCGCACTTCGCGGTGGGCTCGAGCCGCGACAGGATCGCGAACATCGACGCCACTTCCAGCGTGTGCGGCGCCACGTGCGCCTTGTAATCCGATCGCCTGATGATCTTCTGGTAAATCTTGACCTCTTCCGAGAGCCGCAGGTTGTAGGGAACCTTCACCACCACGATGCGGTCGAGGATCGCTTCGTTGGTGTGATCGGCGCGAAACTTTTGCCACTCGGCCTCGTTCGAATGGGCGACGATGCAGGTGTCGACGTAAACCATTCCGTGGCGGCCCGGCGCGGGAATCACCTTTTCCTGCGTCGCGGTGATCATCGCGTGCAAATACTCGGTCTCGTTCTTGAACACCTCGATGAATTCCACCATGCCGCGGTTGCCGACGTTCAAGGCCCCGTTGAGCTCGAGCACCCGCGGGTCGCCTTCGGAGAAGAGGTCGAGCTTCGAGATGTCCTCCGAGCCGATCAGGACCGAGGTGTCCTGGTTGTTGGGATCGACCGGCGGCACCACGCCGATGCCCACCCGGTTGCGCTTCGAGAACGGCCGCCTGAGGACCGGCACGTTCTCGTAGCGCCCGCCGAGCTCGTCCTTGAGCCGGAACCGGCACACCGGGCAGAGATCGCCCTCGATGCGCACGTCGAGCATCTTCTCGAACTCGCGGCGCAGGTGGCGCGGGATCAGGTGCAGCGGCTCCTCGAACATGGGGCAGCCGTCGATCGCGAAGAACGGCGCCACTTCCTCGAGCCCGCGCTGCAGCCGCTCGATGAGCGAGCTCTTTCCCGAGCCCACCGGGCCCATCAGGTAGAGCACCTGGCGACTTTCCTCGCCCTTCAGCGATGCGGCATGGAAGTAGCGGACGATCTGCGAGATCGTCTTCTCGATGCCGAAGAACTCTTCGCTGAAGAACGGGTAGGTCTTGACCGGCGAGTCTTGGTAGAGGCGCTTGGTCTTGGCGTCGTCGGTGTCGAGGATCTCGCGGACGCCGTCGCGGACGATGAGCTCGTAGATCCGCGCGTGGGAGAGCGTGGTCAGGTGGGGATCGCTGCGGACCAGCTCCAGGTAATCGAGGAACGTGCCTTGCCAGGAGTCGGTCTCACGGACCGCGCGGTCTTCCTGGATGAGCCGAGCAAAGGCGCTGGGTTCGGTTTCCATTCGGCGGCACCTCCGGTGGACGACACGCTCGAGACGTCTCGATCGCCCGGGTCGAACGCTGCGGTGTCGTCGTGAATGAGCACATGGGTCTCGCCGCTTTAGAGGGTATTTCCGGTTGGATTATTCGATTGGTTTGTTTTGTCGAAAATCTTTGCTAGGCACCGCACGTCCGCCGCTCGCTTGCTCGCGTCCAGCGCTGCGCGCCGCCGAGACGAGTATATCGGCGGCGCGAGCGCACCCGCAAGGAAGCGCCCGTCGCGGCGCGACGACGCTCAGGCGAACGCGCGCGTCAGCGCTTGGTCGACGTGCCGGGCGATCACGCGTCCCGCGGTGTAGATCGAGATCTGGGGCGGGACGCCGATCGAGGTCGGGAAGAGCCCGCCGTCGGCGACGTAGAGACCTGCTACCTGGTGGTGACGCCCGTCGGGCCGCACCACGCCGTCCTTCGCCGAGCCGCTCATGCGCGCGGCGGACATGGGGTGCACCGCCAGCACCGGCAGGTCGAGGGGCCCCAGGTCGGCGGCCTGGATGCGCTCGAGGTCGCGCTCGCTCTCGATCTCGATCGGATTCACGAACGGCACCACCACGCGCTTGGCGCCCGCGGCGAGATGGAGCCGCGCCGACTCGCGCAGGCCCCGCGCCATCTGCTCGCGGTCGGCGGCCCCGAGCGTGTAGGCGAGGCGGATCCGCCCACGCCGGGTGACCGTGACGCGCCCCTCGGTCTGATCGTGAAGCATCGGGGTGAAGACCACCAGGTTCGCGTACGAGCTCATGAGCCGGGCGTGCTCGGGACCGAACCCGGGAAGATTGGTGGCGGTGCCGATCGGGTGCGCGAAGTTGCCGACGATCCACACCCGCTTCTCGGGATTTCCGAAGTCCAGGAACTCGGTCACCTCCCAGGACTGAGGGACTCCCTTCCACGCGACCACGCGCTCGTCGTAGACGCCCGCCACCGGGGCACCGGGGTGGAGGTGCAGGTGTCGGCCGGCCTGCGAATGGGGATCGGGCGCGCCGGAGCGCAACAGCAGCGCGGCGCTCCCCACCGCCGACCCGGCCAGCACCACCGCGTCCGCGGTCACCTCGAACGAGCCATGCGGCTGACCGTCGCCGTCGACGAGCTGGCCGGTGACGCCCACCGCGCGCCCGCGCTCGAAGCGCACCGCCGTCACCTCGCAGTCGGCATAGACGTCGAGTCCCGCGGCGAGCCCGTCGGGAATCAGCACCTTGAGCGCGTTCTGCTTGGCGTTGAAGGCGCAGCCGAGCTCGCAGAATCCGGAGCCGACGCAGCCGACCCGATTGTGCGACAGGAAGCCGCCCTTCCAGCCCAGCGCTTCGGTGCCGGTCTTCATGATGCGGTTGGCCGCGTTGAGCTGCGCCTCACCGAGCGGCGACACCGAGAGGTCGCGCTCGGTGGCCGCGAACTCGGGATCGAGCTCGGCCGGCGACCAACCCGTGGCCCCCATGCGCCGCACCCAGTCCTCGAGGATCGGCGCCGGCGTGCGCTTGCAGAGGTTGGTGTTGTGGACCGTCGAGCCGCCCACACCCCGGCCCTGCAGCACCGTCACGGACATGTCGAGGGTGGCGCGCGCGGCCCGCTCCTGGAAGAGCATCGGCAGCATCTCGTCCTCGCGCTGGGTGAAGTCGCTGGGACGGTGGAAACCACCCATCTCGAGCGCCACCACCTCGCGGCCCGCCTTGGCGAGCTGGCGGGCGCACATGGCGCCACCGGCGCCGGTGCCGACGACCACCACGTCGCAGCGCCGATGAAAAGGCCTGGTGAGCGTGCGACCGAGGACGATCATGTCGTTCCGCTGGTGCGACGCGTGCGCCCGCGGCCATCGGGACCGACGCCGTCGTCGCCGGCGGGCGCGAGCCACGCCGGGTCGAACCAGCCGTGCTCGGCGCCGGCATAGCCGCGCGGCACGATCGGGCCGTCGTAGCCGAGCGCGGGCCAGGTGGCGTCGCGGCCGTAGTGAGCCATGTAAGCGAGCTGCTTGAGCGCGGTGAAGCCCATGCGCATCGGATGCGGGCCGTGCTCCCAGCGACGCAGCACCCGCGCTTGCTCCTCGAGCGCGAGATTCACGAACCGTCCCGGCACTCCCACCGCGAGCGGCCCGACGCCGTCGAAGGCGGCGAGCAGCGATCGCAGGTCGCTCTGCACCTCGGGGTGCGCGAGGTGCAGGAACGTGTCGAACCACCGCGCCACGACGGGGAGGTCGGGGCCCGCGGCGTCCGGCACGTCGCCGGGATCGAGCAACCGCGCCGCGATCGCCGCGACGATGGTGGCTTCGGTGGCGGTGAGGAACCGCCAGCTGCCGGCGGATGCCCAGGGCGGCATCGAGCGCGGCGTGCCGCGCACCCTCCACACCAGGGCGCCGCCCCCCAGCAGGAGCGCCCCGCCGATCCCCCACTTCAACACCCGGCGGCGCGACATCACGCGCGGCTGTGAGCTCGGGTCGTGCGCGGCGGGCATCGGCCCGATGCTACCGGAAACCCGACCACTCGGCATGCAAGGCGGGCAAAAGGTGGTGTCGCAGTCTGCCGAGCTCCGGCTCGGCCGCCGGCCCAGGTGGCCAACGTGAGGCAGTACCGAGCAAAGCGCGCTCCAGCGAGACACCCGGGCGAGCGTCCCGCTGGAGCGCGGTGAACACTACTGAGCGCCGAAGCTCCAGTTGCGGAACTCCATGCCCACGATGCCGGGCTGCTCCACGTCGGCGGGCGGCCAGCCCATGCCGGCGATCAGCGGCAAGGAATTCGAGCCGTAGTCGGACTGGTTCTTGAGATCGCCGTCCACGAAGATCGAGATGGTCGAGGTGTCCCAGACCACGTCGAACGAGTACCAGTGCTGGCTGTCCCAGGCCTGGTCCATGTAGCAAATCTCGATCGGCCACGGGCCGGGGTCGTTGCTCCGTGCCTTCACCTTCCCGTAGTTGCACGAGTAGTTGTCGTACGCGTACTCGTACGGGATGTAGAGGAACCCGGCTCCGTCGCCTTCGTAGTAAAAGTTGTTCCCCGAGTAGAGCCAGAAGTAGATGAACTCGGCGTTGCCGGCCTGGGTGTCGATGAAGTGGTCGACGAAGCCTTTCGCCTCGAAGTGGAAGTGGCCGGTCGGCACCGTGCCCAGCGGAACCTCCACCCGGTCACCGGGTTGCGCCTCCACGAAATCGCTCGGCGCGGCGCCGTTCTGGTTGAGCATGAGGATCGGTAAGCCGGACTTTCCCGGCGCCACCAGGTCGGGATGTCCGTCGCCGTTGGCCTCGATGGGCGTCAGCGGCTGATCGTCGCGCGGGAGGTCCACGGCGGTGAACGTCATGCTCCCGGCGTTGCTGTAGACCCGGCCCAGGTGGTTCCCACCGGTGCCGGTGACCACCAGGTCCGGCCAGCCGTCACCGTTGAAGTCCGACGCCCACAGGCCGTCGACGTAGCCCGTGGGCCAGCTGACCGCCGCCGAGTCGACGCTCGCGAAGGTGTCGTTCTGCTGATTCTTCCAGACCCCGACGAAGCCCGTGGCGAAGGCGTCGGTCTGCGACACCACCAGGTCGGGATAGCCGTCCTGGTCCAGATCGGCGCAGCGGATCGAGAGGGTCACGTTGGTGTCGGCGCCGTAGTGCCAGCCCGGCAACGCGCCGTCGGGAGCGAGCCGGAAGTTTCCGAAACCGTCGTTGAGCAGCAGCACGTCGCGCTTGATCCCGGAGCCGTTCCAGCCTCCCAGGATCAGCTCGGGGTCGCCGTCCCGGTCGATGTCGCAGAGCTGCGCCGAGGTGAAGCTGACCGTCCCGTCGGTGATCTCGGGAGGCAACCGCCCGTCGTCTTGATGAAGCGCACCGGTGCCGTCGTTCATGAGCAGCGACTGGACTCCGGTCGGGCCGATGGCCGACTCGAACACGTCGACGTGACCGTCGCAGTCGACGTCGCCGCTCGCCGTGGCCTTGGTGACGGACGTCGACGGGTTGGGGTCGATCTCCGCGAAGCCCGCTTGAGCGAGCGTTCCGCCGCCGTTCGAGAGGAACAGCAAGCTGGGCGCGCCCGCGTCGCCGTAGCCGTGCTGCGCCACGAACGCGTCGGGATGACCGTCGCCGTTGAGATCGGCGACCTCGAAGCTCGACGGTTGATCGGCCGGCACCGCGGCACTGCCGAGGATCGCCGCGGTGGCGTCGGTGAAGTGGCCGGTCCCGTCGTTGCGATAGACCAGCGTCGCGCCGCCCGGAACCGAAGGGGGCGCATTCGACGTCAGGACCAGGAGATCCTGCGTGCCGTTCCCGTCGGCGTCGATCGGAACCAGGAATCGATCGTCGAAGGGCGGCGCGTCGACGTTGAAGGCATCGCCGAGAACCTGGAACGTGGGAGGCGAGCCCACGGCACCCGGGCTCGGCAAGCTCGTCGGCACGGTGCACTTCGGATTCGGCTGGACCACCACCTGCACATCGACGGTCGAGCTGACTCCGCGTCCGGCCGACGCCGTGACTTGCGCCGACCCCAGTGCGCCGGAGGTGACGAGCCCGCTCGAGTCGACCGTGGCCACGCTCGGGTCGGAGCTCGCCCAGGTCACCGTCCCCGAGATGGGCTGACCGTGAGCGTCGGTCACCTGCGCCGTGACCTGCGACGACCAGCCCCCGCGCTTGAGCGTCAGCTCCGATGCGCTCAGCGAGATGTGGCCGGATCCCCCTCCCGAGCCGCTGCTCGAGCAACTGGCGACCACCCAGAGCAACGCGGGTACCACCGACCCGCGCATCCAACGCTTTCCGTTCATCACCGATCCTCTCCTCTCTTCCTCACGTCGTTGCGCTCGTGACGCGGCTTGGAGCGACGGCCAACCCGTTCCCCTCGCCCCGTGTTTCGACGGCTCGATTCACGACGAGCTGGATTCCTCTCGACTTTTTCACGGGCGCTCCGGCACACAGGCCGAGCGCGGCACCCCACATCAACGTCACGGCGGTGAAGCCGAGCATCGTGACCACCGGCGACGGGTGGATCGCCAACGGAACCGCCCAGAAGCTCTGGGCCCCGACGAACAGCGCCACGCCAGCGACCCCCAGGCGCAGCGCCGAGGACCTCGGTGACGCGTTTCCCCACACGATCAGGGCCGGGATTGCGAGCATCACGTAGTAGTGGTCCCAGACCACGGGAGAGACCAGCAGCACCGCCGCCGTCAGCACGGCGCAATCGGCCGCGAAGCCTTCACGCTCGTTCCCCCGCCGGCGGTGGCGCCGCACGGCGACGAAGGTCCCGATGCCGATGAGCACCGCACCGGCCAGGGTGCCGATCCGGGCAATCTGCGGGCTCTGGCGATACGGCGAGACCCGTCGCGAGATCGCGTCGCCCCGGTAGGAGAGCTCGAAGTCGTGGAGGCGAAACGACCGCGCCAGGACCGCCGCGAGCGACTGGTTCTCCGGGTACACGCGCATGTCGCCGAGCCGGGCCGACATGTTCGGCAGGATCTGAAACACGTAGAGCCGGGTGTTCTCCCAGCCTCCGCCGAACGCCACCCCGAACAACCCCAGCGCCACGAGGGTGGTGCCCATGGCCATCAGCGCACGATGACGGCGCCCGTTCGCGAGGGCGAGGGCGTAGACGGCCGGATAGACCTTGATCATCACGGCGACGCCGAGCAGAGCGCCCACGAGGCTCTCGGTCGCGACGCTGGGACGCGGCCGTTTGCTCAACGCGAGCGCCAGGCTCAGCAGCAGCAACAGCACCAGGTTGATCTGCCCGAGCGCCAGCGTGCGAAGGACCGGCGGCGAAAGCGCGATCAGCAGCGCCGCGGCGGCCGCTCGCGATCGTGTCGAGAAGCGTCCGAACGGCAGCAGCAACCGCAGTGAAACGCCCAGGCAGGCGAGGTCGATCGAGAGCCAGATCCAGCTGGCGACGCGCATCGGCATCAGCGCGCAGAACCGGAACATCGCAGCGAAGGCCGGCGGATAGACGTACGGACAGCCGTTGAAGCCGACGTCGTAGAGCGGGGTTCCCGCGGCGAGCGCGCGACCGGCACGCGCGTAGACCGTGAAATCGAACTGACCGGGCAGCTTCGCGAGCTGCGGCGCGAACGCGACCGCGTGGCCGACGAACAGCAAGCCCGCGACCCCGAGCAGGCCACGGGTCAGCCAGGCGAGGAAGAGCGTGCGGCGCGCGGCGTCAGCGGCAGGAGTCGGGGGCGGGAGCGCTGTCATTCACCGGTGCGACTGACCAAGCATCACGGGCCGGGAACCCGAGCTTGACAGCGCCAGCGCACTCTAGTAGCAAACAACGTAGAAAAGCAATACATGCCATCATTGTAACGCGAGAATATGAAGCTCAGATACTGCGTCTATTCAGCACTATCGCCTCTTCGAGGTCCGGTAGAAGAAACCCATCGAGGACTTTCTACGTGATAAGTATGCCAAAGGACCCTGAACGCGTCAGGCGCGCAACGGGCCGGCCCCCCAAGTTTCGCGAGCCGCGCCGTCCCGTCACGGTCACCCTCCCGGAGCGCACGCTTCAGCAGCTCGCGGAGCTCGACTCGGATCGAGCACGGGCGATCGTGCATGCGACCGACACCGCGGTGGGGGGGTCGGAATCGCGACCGAGACCGCTCGAGATCGTCACGGTGGCGCCCGGCCTCGCCGTGATCGTGATCGGTCCGTGCCGCGCCCTGGCGCAGATCTCGTGGCTGCGAACCATCGAGATCGGGGCCAAGCGCTACCTGCTCACGATCATTCCCGGGACGCCGGTCGAGATGCTCGAGGTCGCGACCGCGGACTTGCTCGACACCTTCGAGAGCACCGAGGACGAGCGCACGATCCTCACCGAGCTGCTCGACGTGCTCCGGGCTCGGCGCCGCGACAAGACCATCTGGAAGGCCGAGCTCCTGTTC